>JABDLA010000039.1 GCA_013001965.1 Flavobacteriaceae bacterium
TGATTGGAGCCCCCTTCCTTGGTATATTTTCCACATTGAGGAATCCAGCTACTTCCATTATTTGTCGAAATTTCAAATTGGACATAATCAAAACTGCCTTCAATATCCCATTTTGCCTGAAAACTTACATTTGCCACGGTAGCACCTGTAAGGTCTATAGCATTCGTTAAAGTCATCACTGAATTGGCATTATTTGAGTAATTAGAAAAAGGTGAATCTGTGAAAGATGTTGATGCCGAAACAAAATCTTCAGTCGTAGTATCCCAGTTGGAACTTGACCAATTTGCATTTAAATTATCGGCCATGTCGCTGAACAAAACAGTTGGCTGGCCAAAAATTCTGTTAATTGTAACACTTTTATCAAAGCTACCGTTGTTAACGATCAATTCGTAAGAAACCTGATCGCCAGGATTGATATTGGGATCTAAATTTAAAGCAATATTGCCTTGAACAATCTGGGCATAACTTAAATTATTGTGTGAATTAGAACCACCAACCGACAAAATGTTTGATGAAATAGGCGTTATACTGACCGAAAAATTGGCTGGATCGGGTAACCCCAATCTCTTAATCGAATACGATGCGATATCGCTCGTATTTTCAATAAAAACATCCGATTCATCTGTAATGGTGGCATAGTTATTCACCATATTTGCAGCAGTTAAATTGAGGTACATCATTTCTTTACAGATGCCATCAATACTGGATTGCGCTGGCCAGAAACTCGTCCCTACTTCTGGAGTCATGGCAAAGATCTTTGAATGTGTTCCCACCGTACCATACATAAAATCATCGCTATCACCTGAAAATGGTTCATCCCTCAAGGCATTGTAACCATTTCTGGAAACCAGTTCTGCCGTAAAAGCCTGGTAAAGGTTATCATCAGGTGTAGCCACATCGGCATATCCGAAAGGATAATACAGTAGTTCTCCAAAGGTGTGATTGTTCAAAGCCATTACAAAATCATGCTGTTCTACAAACCATTTTACCGCTTGATTTTCTGCCTCTGAAAAGGGTGCCGGGCCATGATAAACAGATGATCCCGGATTTGAAGATGATCCCGGACCACTCCAAGTCCCGTTTGCGGGATTTCCATTGATATAATAATCGTAATTCCTGTTGTTATCTACACCAGTTGTATTCCATCTGTTCTTTCGCCAAGTACCGCCACCATTGGGGTTAGTAAATTCATTATGTAAATAGCCATCAGGATTAATCACCGGAATGAAATATAATTCGGTATTGTTAACAATGGCTTGAACCTCTGGATCAGAATCGTAATTCTCCAATAAATACCACATAAAAAAGATAAGCTGTGATAAGCTTGCCGGTTCCCTGGCATGATGAATTGAAGTATATAGAATCTGAGGTTCTGCTTCTGAACTTCCGGGGTTGTCACTTATTTTTACCCATTGAATTTTATTGCCGCCTATAGGAGGACTTGTAGCGTTATTTGGGGTTCCGTTCGTTACAAAATTACTGATGTCGGCCTTAGCTGTAATTAAATTAGGATACAGGTTGGCCATATCATCCAATTCTTGTAACACCTGGCTATAGGTATAATAGCCTCCAAAATTTGAGGCGGGCCAGACGTTAAAATTCGCGGGTGTTTGATAATCTTCAGCACCGCCCGAACAACTTGCATTTCTAAGTTGATTTGGCCCGACATAATCTTTATGCATTGGATCATTTTGATTCAGGTAAAATGAACCAACATCTTCAATGGTTTTCTCAATCGAGAATCCTAATTGTTGGATTTCTGAAATTTCAGCTTCCGAAAAGTCCGATTCGAAATAAGTGTTCTTTTTATGAAAACCATGATCGACAGGAATTCCAGCTTCAATCAGTCGTTCAAAATCTTGAGAACTGTTATAAAATATTTTTGCCCTGTGAACGATTGCATTTGGGCTTTGGGCAAATGATAACGAACTGGTTATTAATAAGATTAAGGCGATTATGCGTATCACAGCAATAATTTTTTATTTGCGAAGATAAGTAATTTTCGGAAGCTCTTTGGAAGGAATCGATGAAGCGTATGCATAAAAAAGCCCGGTTTGCCGGGCTTCAATATCAATTTTTTATCAAATTCCTAATTATTATTTTTAAGAAGGTGCTTCGAGAAACTTTTTCCGTTAATTGAGGTGTATTTGGCATCGATATCATCGGCTACCTTCATATTGGAAATATCGAATTCGCCTTTTACCTCCATATATTTAATATCAAGATCATCTTCAAATACCGCATTATTAAATGAAACACCCTCATTAAACTCGGTATACTTGAATATAGCATCTTCTTTAAATCCGGTATTGGCGAAACTCACCATAGTATCAAATTCGGCATATTTGAATGTTGTTCTTTGATCAAATTTTGACCCACTAAAATCTGCATTGGATTCAAAATCTGAATATTTGAATAAGGCCTCGCCTTTGAATGTACAATCAGAAAACCTGACATCATTTTCAAAATTTGCTACGAAGGTGTACCCGCTGTCTTCATCATGAAAATAGGCGTAAACATGATCCTCAAAAACACAGTTTTCAAAGGATATATTGTTTTCAATTTGTTCTTCAATGGAATTACTCCCCATTTTATACCATTTTCTTTTTTTTGGAAGTGTATTAAGTTTTTCATCCATAAAGGTCATGTCCAGCGTTCCGGTAATGGTAACGTTTTCATATGAAATGCTTTTACCGCTTTTAATATCCTGCATGATATCGCTGGCTTTCACAGTTTGCTGGGCGAAACCGGTCGATGATAATAAGAAGGCAATTAATAGAATGAATGGAGATGTTCGTTTTTTGAATAATGGATTGGCAGTCATAATTAATGTTTTATAGTCTATATGTATATAGACTACACAATTACATCTTTGTTACATTAATTGTAAAATTTTATGGCTTTAATTTCTTATTCAAGAACTGTGCTCATTTTTTTCAAGCCATTTCCGGGCATTGACAAAAGCTTCCAGCCAAGGTGAAACCGCGTCCTTTCTGTCATCAGGATAATAGGCCCAATTCCAGCTAAAGGTTGAACGCTCAATATGTGGCATGGTCACCAAATGCCTCCCGCTTGAATCACATAGCATGGCCGTATTGAAGTCTGAACCATTCGGGTTCGAGGGGTAGGCATCATAGGCATATTTTGCTACTATATCATAACGATCTTCTGAATACGGAAAATCGAATTTACCTTCTCCATGCGAAATCCAAACACCTAATGTTGACCCGGCAAGACTGGATAACATGACCGAATTATTGGGTTGAATGTTAACCGAAGTGAAGGCACTCTCATGTTTTCCTGAATCATTATAGGTCATTTTCCCATGAATTTCATGATCAGGATTGATCTCTTCCAATTCCATGAAAAGTTGGCATCCATTGCAAATTCCCACTGAAAGCGTATCCTCCCTGTTAAAGAAGTTCTGCAAGGCAAGTCTTGCTTTCTCATTATACAGGAAAGCCCCAGCCCAACCCTTGGCAGATCCTAAAACATCCGAATTGCTAAAGCCGCCGACAGCTCCAATGAACTGAATATCTTCTAATGTTTCACGTCCTGAGATCAAATCGGTCATATGAACGTCCTTGACATCAAATCCTGCCAGATACATCGCATTCGCCATTTCACGTTCGCTATTGCTTCCTTTCTCTCTTAAAATGGCTGCTTTTGGCCGATTTTGATTTGAATCAATAAGCGGAAGTTCACCTGAAAAATGATCAGGGAATTTGAAATTCAATGTTTGATGCTTATAATTTTCAAAGCGATCCTTTGCTAAATCATGCGCAGTTTGTTTTTGATCGAGCAAATAGGAGGTCTTGTACCACATGTCCCGCAAACGAGAAATCGTCATGGTATAGACTTCTTTCAGATTTATAATACTTAGAAGATCTTCATTAATGACACGTCCTATTTTGTAAAATTCAATACCGTTATCTGAAAGTGTTTTTTCAATAGCATCATTATCTCCTTGAATGACCAAGCCCGAATTTTCACCGAATAAAAGTCTTAAAGTAAACTTTTCATTTAATGCCGTTAAATCCAATTCAGCGCCAAGCTGGTTGTCGGCAAAGCACATTTCAACTAAGGTTGTGATCAAACCTCCTGAAGCCACATCATGGCCTGCAACAATATGATCTTCCCTTATAAGATCCTGGATCGCATTGAATGTGGTTTTAAAATAGTCGGCATTTTTTATCGTCGGCGCTTCATCACCTATTTTATTTAAAATTTGAGCAAAGGCACTTCCACCGAGTTTAAATTTATCTTTCGACAAATTGATATAATAGATATCCCCCGAATCTTTTTTAAAAACCGGTTCCACCACCTTCCGAATATCATTGCAATGAGCTGCAGCCGAAATGACTACTGTTCCGGGAGCAATCACTTCTTCATACTGATACTTTTGTTTCATCGATAAGGAATCCTTCCCTGTAGGCACATTAATTCCCAGCTCAATCGCAAATTCAGAAATCGCTTGTACAGCTTCATATAAGCGAGCATCCTCACCGGGATTTTTACAGGGCCACATCCAATTAGCCGATAATGACACGCTTTGCAAACCATTTTCTAAAGGTGCCCAAATGATGTTAGTCAGTGCTTCCGCAATGCTATTTCTGCTACCGGCAACTGGGTCGATCAAGCCGGAAATAGAGGAGTGACCAACTGAAGTTGCTATGCCATCCTTTCCTTTAAAATCTAAAGCCATGACGCCACAGTTATTAAGAGGTAACTGCAATGGCCCTGCGCATTGCTGTTTTGCGACCTTGCCGCCTACGCAACGATCAACTTTATTTGTTAGCCAATCTTTACAAGCCACAGACTCCAGTTGTAGGACCTGGTCGAGATAATCATAGAATTTCTCAGGCGCATAGGTGATGTCCTCGTAAGGTCTGAAGATCGTTTCATCAATCATGATTGTTTTGGGTGAACTTCCAAACATGTCCTCTAAGGCTAGATCCATTGGGCTATGGCCATCTGATCCGGATCTGAATGTAAATCGTTGATCGTCAGTAACTTTACCAACCTTATAAATTGGAGATCGCTCACGATCGGCAATAGTTTTTAAGGTGTCATAATGCGCTTCGGAAATGACAAGTCCCATGCGTTCCTGAGATTCATTTCCAATAATTTCTTTATCTGATAGTGTTGGATCGCCTATTGGTAATTTATCAAGGTCGATGAGTCCACCGGTTTCTTCAACCAATTCACTCAAACAATTCAGATGGCCGCCTGCACCATGATCATGAATTGAGACGATGGTATTTGTTTGACTCTCAATCATGCCTCGAATTGCATTAGCAGCACGTTTTTGCATTTCGGGATTAGAACGCTGTACTGCATTCAATTCAATGCCTGAGGCAAATTCGCCTGTATCTGCTGAAGAAACTGCAGCTCCACCCATACCAATGCGGTAGTTATCACCACCCAGGATAACGATATCGTCACCTGCATTAGGGCGATCTTTCAAGGCTTGATTAGCCTTACCATAGCCAATGCCTCCGGCTTGCATGATCACTTTATCATAACCTAATTTGCGTCCATCTTCTTCATGTTCAAAGGTCAATACAGAACCACAAATTAAGGGCTGGCCAAACTTGTTGCCGAAATCGGAAGCACCATTACTGGCCTTAATTAAAATATCCATCGGTGTTTGATAAAGCCAGTCGCGTTCTTTCATGTATTGTTCCCAGGGCCGGTTTTCTTCGAGTCGTGAATAGGAGGTCATATAGACAGCAGTTCCCGCTAAAGGGATTGCACCTTTTCCGCCGGCAAGTCGGTCGCGTATTTCACCGCCCGATCCGGTTGCAGCGCCATTAAAGGGCTCGACCGTGGTTGGAAAATTATGAGTTTCGGCCTTTAAGGAGATCACCGACTCAAAATTTTCAGTGGTATAGTAATCCGGTAAATCAGCCCGTTTCGGAGCAAATTGTTCAACAACAGGTCCTTTAATAAAAGCAACATTGTCTTTATAAGCCGAAACAATGTCGTTGGGATGTTGTTTTGAAGTTTCTTTAATAAGTTGAAATAAAGAATCCTGTTTTTCCTGTCCGTCAATGATGAAGGTTCCGTTAAATATTTTATGGCGACAATGTTCGGAGTTGACCTGAGAAAAACCAAATACTTCCGAATCGGTTAAAGGCCGTTTGATTTTTTTAGATACTTCATTAAGATAATTGATCTCTTCATCGCTCAAGGACAGCCCTTCCTTTTCATTATAGTCGGCAATATCATCGATCATTTGAATGGCCTCCGGTTCAATATCAATAGTGAATACGTCCTGATCCAGGCCAATATATTTTTGCGAGATCATAGGATCATAGTCTTCAAAAGATGCATCGACTACATGAAATTCTTCAATCCGTTGTATCCCATCAATGCCCATATTTTCTGTGATCTCAACAGCATTTGTGCTCCAAGGCGTGATCATGGCAGCTCTCGGACCAACAAAAAAAGCATCCAAAGATGCTTGTTCAATTTTAGGCTGATTTCCAAAAAGCCAATTTAATTTTGCGGCCGTTTCTGTTGATAATTCTTCTGATGTTTGAACAGCAAAAACTTTACTGTTTAGGTTTCCAAAGAAGTGGATCATTTAGCAATGGGTTTTAAAAGCACAAATTTAAGTTTTTTAGCCATATTCTGAAGGAATTCGGCGGGGATAATTGAGGAGTTATTCACGAATTAATTCACAATCAAAACATGGTGGTTAATATCTGTTGAACCGATCCATAATATGACGATCCAAACATGTTTAAATGCACCAGAAGATAATACAATTGATAAAGCTTAATGCGAGCTTCCGTTTCGGCTGAAGTTGGATAATGGCCATGATAAGCCTCATAGAATTCAGTGCCGAATCCGCCAAACAAACGGCTCATGGCAATATCAACTTCATAATGTCCATAATAAACTGCAGGATCGATGAGATAAGGAATACCTTCAGAGGAGATCAAATAATTTCCACTCCAGAGGTCGCCATGCAGGAGGGAAGGTTTAATAGTATTGAAAAGAAGACTAGAGCCTTCGATTAATTGCTTTTCCGAAGGTATCTCTTTAGGAGAAAGCAATGATTTCGATTGAGCTAGATGTAACTGTGGCAGCAGTCGCTCCTTGACATAAAATGAGGTCCATGTGTTATGATTTGTGTTGGATTGATCTAAACGTCCAATGAAGTTGTTTTTTGTGAAACCAAAATCAGATTGCGTATTGCTATGCAAATTTGCCAATTGCTCTCCAAACAGGCTGAGGTCCTTTGGTGATGGCGATTTTGATTCTATATATTCCATTAAAAGAAAGGCATGGCCCTGATAGGTATCGCAGGCAAATATTTTGGGAGTGGCTATTGTATTGGTATTGCTAATGGCCTCAAGACCCAATTTTTCAGCCAGAAAAAGTTTCAAGGCATTTGACGATTGATTCGTCTTAAGAATGTAAGGATGACATTCGGTTTTGAGCAGGGAGATTTCTGAGATATCACCACCTCCTATAGATCGGACTTGCAGAACTTTATTGTTTAGTATTTCTGAAATATGAGAAATCAGGTCCTTTGAAATCATGACCTAAAATTAAAAAAGACTATTCAATTATACCGCTTTCCAGCTATTTATTGACGAATCAGTTTTTTGGTAATGGTTTGTTTGTTTGAACGCATTCTTACCAAATAGATGCCCGACTTTAAGTCGGCGATCTCAATATCATCATCTGCAGGACTCACGACATCTGATTTGATCAATTTACCAAGGAGGTCATAAATCTTTACTTCCAGGGCCTTTGTTGTATTCACATAAAACACCTCAGACCGAACCGGATTGGGGTAAATATTTATGGTATCGAGATCGTTTGATTCAATCGATAGGGTATCCCAGCGATTATCAGCCATAGGGCCTCCCCAAATGACCGTCGCTATATAGGGGTTGTCGATAAACGGATTTCTGTTACCCTGAGCGAAACTATTGCTGGTGTTGGCATGATAGGTGTTTCTGAAATCCTCGTATTCTGAAACCGGATCATCGGCATTCCATTGTAGAAAAAGATCGATCATTTCATCTGGAGTTCCTGCTGAACTGCCTACACCCACATTTGATGGCAGGCATTGCGTACCATACCTTAAATACATATACATTATGACTCGAGCGACATCCCCTCTCCATTCGTCGCCAGGATACCAATCGCTGCCAACCGGACCGGAGGCAATACCGCTTCCAGTGGCATACAATCTGTTTGCGCGGTTCCCATTTCGCTGTACGTCGGAAGATCGAATATGATGCCCATCGGCACCTGGACCAGAATTGGTAAAGGCTGGCGTCCCTAAAGATTTTGGATACACATGTTCTCTATTCCATTGGCAATTTGACCCGCCATTTGAATTTACGTCTCTTAACAGATCATTGGTACAATCCATGTCCGTTCCATTTTCCCATCCATATATCAAAAGGACGTTCGAGGAACCGCCGGGATTAAGATCTGTTGCCTGTGTGGCATCCCAGGCATAAGCCAATATATTGGTGTGATTACTTATTATGTTGACACTTAAATCATTTTTTAGCGTAATTCCCGTTTGTGAAAAATCAACATCGCTATAATAGGCTTGCAGTTCGGGAGGTGGAGTGAGTTGGGCGAAGGCCAAACTCGTGAAAAATAAGCTAATTAAAAGGTAGATGTGCTTCATAATGTTATTTCTTTTTCAACAGCGCCATATAAAACCCATCGAAGCCGGATTCATGGGCAAAAATATTTTTTGATTCGACAAAGATAAATTCTTTTCCAGATTCGGAAGATAAAAAGTTTTCAACTTGTTTTTCATTTTCCGAAGGCAATATTGAACAGGTTGCATAAACCATTTGGCCTCCCGATTTTACCATTCTGGAATATTTTCTAAGCACCTCCGATTGCACTTTCTTAATGGCATCCAGAAAGCCGGGTTCCAATTTCCACTTAGCGTCGGGATTTCGTCTTAGAACACCAAGGCCAGAACATGGCGCATCGATAAGGACACGATCGGCCTTGCCGTAGAGCTTTTTAATTGCTTTCGTAGAATCTAATACCTTCATATCTACATTATGGACGCCATTGCGTCGCGCTCTTATCTTTAGTTTCTTCAATTTGCTTTCATAAATGTCCATCGCAATGATCTGTCCTTTATTCTCCATTAAAGACGCCAGGTGCAAGGTCTTTCCACCGGCTCCTGCGCAAGCATCTACAACTTTCATGCCTGCTTTCACATTTAGGAATTCAGCGACCAATTGAGAGGAAGCGTCCTGTACCTCAAACCATCCATTTTTGAAGGCTTCTGTTCTGAAAACATTAGCGCGTTCTTTTAACTTAAGGGCTGATGGATAATTTTTTATGGTTTCAGTTTCTATGTTCTCCGACTGCAATTTTTTTTGCAAATCGGATTTTGAAACTTTTAAGGTATTGACCCTTAAAATGACATCGGCCTGTTGATTTTGAACTGCGATTTCCTTTGTCCATAGGTCATCTCCTAATTCAGAACTTCCTAATTCATCAATCCAGTCGGGAATGGATTCTCGGTATTTTCTGATCTTCGATAATTCGTCAAATCGTCCTTTAATTTTTCGTGTTGGCGTAGCTGTAAAATATTTCCAATCAGGAAGCTTTATGCCTTTCAGAGTAGCCCAAACGGCAAAAATTCGCCATAGATTATCGCGATCAAAAGGTTCCTTAACATCAGCAATTTTCGCGTACAAACGTTTATATCTGACTATTTCATACACGGTTTCGGCTATGAACCCCCGATCTCTGCTACCCCAGCGTTTATCGCGTTTTAATAGCTTCTGAACAACCTTATCGGCATATTCACCCTCATTGAAGATTTCATTAAGGCCATCGATGACGGCAAAACATAGATTTTTGTGTAAACGCATTTCAAAATTATAAGCTCGCAAAGGTAAGTTATAATTCGCTATTTCTTAGACTGTACCGAAAAAAACAATGGGCCGATTGAAAGCCGTATTTTGAAAAAATGATGTGTATGAAATGTGGCTATCAAGAAAAAAAAAGAGGCCCAGGGGGCCTCTTAATATTTCTTGGGTTATGGTAGATTTCTATTATTTCTATTGTTCCGCATCTTTTCCATACGGTCCTTACGCTGTTGCAACATCTGAAGCAGACGCTTGTTAAATGCATCTTCGGCCGATTTCAGAGCAATGATCTTTTGAGGAGCGATCGCACCGCCTAGATCTTTTACTAACTGCTTTTTTGCTTCGTGCATTTTGTCTTCAACGCGCATGAATTGATCTAAAATGTTCTGCGCTTCCGATTCTGATAAATTGCCTCTTCGCATAGCCTGTCTGACCTCTTTAAGATCGTTTTGCCGCATTGCATTGGCCTTATCTTCAAAAGCATTATAAATTGGCCAAAATGCCTGTGCTTCCTGTGGCGAAAGATCGAGACGTTCGGTAATGAACGCCACCTTTTGCGCCTTAATTTTTTCCTGCATTTGTTTTTCACCGGCTTGGGACCAGGCCGAAAAACAAAACATAAGTAGTAGTACTGATAAAATAATCCGTTTCATTGGTTCAATTATTATTGTTCTATGATGTCTTCTAAATTCACATTTTCTAATAAGTAGTCTTCAAGCGATTCCTCGTCATAAACCTCTTGCATGATATCATCGTTTATTGAGGTCAATTCTTCCTCTGTCAATAATGAAGCCAACTCATAAGAGCTTATATCCTGATCAAGAATATAATTCTCAACAAGATTTTGATCTAAGTCTTCTATGGTTTGTGTGTCTCGATTCATGAAAATACTAAACATAAGCACTATGGCTGCGGCCACACCGGAAACATATAAAATATTTCTCCTGCTAAATAATGATACAACTTTTGTTGCATCCTGATCGAGCTTATTAAAGACTTTATCCTCAATACCGTTCATATAACCTTCCGGCATTGAAAAACCGTGATTATCTATAGATTCCTGCAAGTTTTTCGTACTTAGTTGACTAAATACAGCATCTTCCAGACCATCGAAATAATCTTTAGGCGTTTTAAAGCCGGGTTTTTTAATATTCTTTAATTTTTTGCTCATCATTCTGTTAGACTCAAATTACGATAAAAGGTTTAATCTCTGGTTAAATATGTTTCTATTTTTTTAACAGCCAAATGATAAGAGGCTTTTAGTGCCCCTTCGCTGGTTTCAAGAATCTGGGACATATCCTTATATTTCAAGTCGTCAAAGTATTTCATATTAAATACAATTTGCTGCTTTTGAGGTAAAGTGGCAATCGCCTGTTGCAATTTGAGCTGAATAGCGTCACCTTCAAAATACACATCCGATTGTAGGTTATTTACAGCTTGGGTTTGCACTTCTTCACTGCTGATCTGCATACGCTTTGCGTTTTGATTGAGATGTGTTATGCTCTCATTCGTAGCTATTCGGTACATCCATGAATACAATTTACTTTCACCCTTAAATTTCGCGATATTCTTATACACCTTTATAAAAGTATTCTGAAGCACATCATCGGCGTCGTCATGCGAATAGACAATTTTTCGTATATGCCAATAAAGTCGCTCTTTATAGAGTTTCATTAGCTCTCTAAAGGCCGCATCTCTGGTTTGGGGAGATTTGAGTTCGGTTATTAATAGCTCGTCGCTTTTCACGCAATCAATGATTTCATATTAGACTTTTTTAAAACATAAAAGTTTAATCAGATCGTCCTCAATATTATTGAATTTTTTTTAAAAACCGTAAAGTGCTTGAAAACAGACTGTTAAATAAAAAAACATCGATGAACTGCAATATATTATCGATAAAATGCACTTTTTTCTTGGTCATTCGACTTTTTTATTTTAGTTTTACACCAACTTAACCGACTAAATGTTACCATTTCCCCAAATGTGGTAATATATGGTGAAAGAGACGGAAGCAATTCCGTCTTTTTCTTTTTATTGAAAGGATTGCATTTGTACAAGGCTCTTATAGGTACCATTCTTCACGATAAGTTCATCATGTTTGCCTTGTTCTACGATCTCTCCTTTTTTCATGACAATGATCTTATCGGCGTTTTGAATTGTGGACAAACGATGGGCAATTACAATTGAAGTACGGTTCTTCATCATGTTTTCGAGTGCAACTTGAACCAAACGTTCACTTTCTGTATCTAAGGCTGAAGTGGCCTCATCCAAGATCATGATTGGCGGATTTTTAATAACCGCCCTGGCAATACTTAAACGCTGTTTTTGTCCGCCAGACAATTTATTACCTGAATCACCAATATTCGTATCGATCCCTTGCGGCAATGTTTCAACAAACTCCCAGGCATTGGCAATTTTAAGGGCCTCGATCACTTCTTCGTCGCTTGCAGTTGACTTCCCTAAAAGAAGATTATTTTTTATAGTATCATTAAATAAAATAGAATCCTGAGTGACCAGTCCCATAAGGCTTCGTAATGAGTGCTTGGACATGTCCTTAATGTTAAGTCCATCGATGAGGATCTCACCATCAGTAACATCATAAAAGCGTGTTACTAAATTAGCAATGGTTGATTTTCCACTTCCCGATTGTCCCACGAGGGCCAGGGTTTTTCCTTTTGGAATGCTTACACTGAAATTTTTCAATACGAGATCGTCTTCGTATTTGAAGGATATATTGTTCAATGCGATCTCCGAATTGAATTCGTTTTTTATTATGGCGTTTGGTTTGTCATCTAATAGGGAAGGTGTTTCCAAAATTTCAAGCACACGATCAGCTGCAGCATTTCCAGCCCGAACCTTATAACTTGCCTTTGAAATGGCTTTAGCAGGTGTTAAGATCTGATAGGCCAGGGCCATATATCCAATAAATGCACCACCAGACAATGTTTTCTCCACCAAAACCATACTACCGCCATACCATAAAAGGGCAGCTATAGTTACAATACCAAGAAATTCACTGGTTGGCGATGCGAGGTTCTGACGATTCATCAAAGTGTTTGAGAAATTAAAAAAACGATGCGTCGATTCCTGAAATTTCGAATTGAACTTTTCTTCGGCATTAAATCCTTTTATAACTTTTAATCCGCCAAGGGTCTCTTCGAGAGTCGATAGAAATATACCTTGTTCCTTTTGAACTTTATCAGAGGTACGTTTCAGGCTTTTTCCAATACGGGAAATTATAAATCCGGCTAAAGGAATAAACAGAAACACAAATATTGTAAGCTTCACCGAAATAGCGAACATTGCGATTATGGCAAAAACAATGGTTAGCGGTTCCTTAATAATTAATTCCAGAACAGCCAAAAGCGAATTTTTCACTTCGTTCACGTCGCCTGAAATACGTGCAATGATATCCCCTTTTTTCTTTTCAGAATAATAGGAAATGGGTAACTCAATCACTTTAGCATATATCTGGTTCCTCAGGTCCTTCAGCACACCATTTCTTAAAAATGTAATGAAGAACAATGCCAGGTAATTGAAGAGGTTCTTCAGAAGAAACAAGCTTATAATAATGATAATCATATACAAGAGCGCGCGTTGCGAACCATGCATTTCGGTCGTTGTTGTTATGAAATAATTTATGGAGTCTTCAACATAGCCTTTCAGACTCTTAAAACCGTTATAAACCGGCTTGACGGACACCTTTCTACTTTCTCCAAAAAGCACATTGATCATAGGCATTAATGATACCATAGCCAGAGTGCTGAATAAAGCATACAGTACATTAAAAAAAATGTTCAGAATACCATAGCGTTTATAAGGAACTATGAAACGGGAAAGTTTTTTAAGATAATCCATTTAATTCAGATTCATTTCCCTTAAAATCGCATCAATTTTTGCATCAAGATGACTTGATCTAGCCTCAAATTGGGAAATGTGTTCCAGGCTTGTTTTTACGCTAATATAAAACTTAATTTTAGGTTCGGTACCGCTTGGCCTAAGGGCGATCATGCTTTGATCTTCGGTATAATAGATCAAAACATTTGATTTTGGAACATCAATATCTGTTATTTCACCGCTAATTACATTGGTTGCCCGGGAGGACTGATAGTCTTCAATCCGGATCACTTTTGATCCGTTAAATTCCTCAATTGGATTTTCCCTGGCGTCGATCATCATTTGTTTTATTTCCTGCGCCCCTTCAATACCTTTTTTAGTCAATGACACCAGCCGCTCTTTAAAGAATCCATAGTCTATATACAAGTTGATCAGTTCCTTATAGAGGGAATTACCTCTGGCTTTCGCTTGAGCAGCGATCTCACAGGCCAATAAGGTTGCAGTGACGGCATCCTTATCTCTTACAAAATCGCCAACCATAAAGCCAAAGCTTTCTTCACCACCTCCAATGAAGTCCAATTCGGGATGATCTTTGATCATTTTAGCGATCCATTTAAAACCTGTCAATCCTATCTTACATTCAACATCAAATGCCTTGGCCAATTCCAACATCATAGGTGTTGACACTATGGTTGAACCAATGAATTCATTGCCATCGATCTTGTTCTGCGCTTTCCATTGTTTCAACAGAAAATGTGTCATCATGACCATGGTTTGATTTCCATTGAGCAAGATCATTTTGCCATGTAGATCTCGAACGGCGACTCCAACACGATCACTATCGGGATCGGTACCAATAACGATATCTGCATTAACTTCTTCAGCCAGTCTCAAGGCCATTTTCAAAGCTTCTGGCTCTTCTGGATTGGGTGAATCGACCGTTGGAAAATTACCATCAGGTTCAGCCTGTTCGGCAACGATATGAAGGTTTGAATACCCGGCACGTCGAAGTGTTTCAGGGATGGTCGTTATTGAAGTTCCATGAAGCGATGTAAATACGATTCCCAAATTGTCTTTATCTGCCTGAGGCGTATTAAAACTTCCATTGTTCACACAGGCATCAATAAAGACATCATCAAGGTCTTTACCTATAAAATGGATCAGATTTTCATCAGGCTCAAATTTTATTTCAGCATAATCCAGTACATTTATTTCTGTAACAATCTCAGCATCCTGGGGTGGCACCAATTGGCCGCCATCCTGCCAATATACCTTATATCCATTGTATTCCGGGGGATTGTGAGATGCAGTCAAAACGATGCCGCAATGGCAATTGAGATGCTTTAGTGCGAAGGACAATTCGGGTGTTGGCCTAAGATCTTCGAACAGGAAAACTTCAATTTCATTTGCCGAAAAGACATCGGCAACTATTTTAGCGAAGGGTTTACTGTTATGCCGGCAATCATATGCAATGGCCACTTTAATTCGTTCGCCCGGGAAGGACTGTTGTAAATAATTACTAAGTCCCTGAGTATTTTTACCAAGGGTATATTTATTGATTCGATTGGTGCCAATGCCCATAATACCGCGCATACCACCTGTTCCGAATTCTAAATTTTTATAAAAACTCTCCTTTAATGCATTAGGGTCAGAAGCGATCAAATCTCTGACCTTTTGCTGGGTATCATCATCAAAGGTTGGAGTTAACCACGAATTAACAGTATCCAAAATTTGAGGTTCAATATATATCATGTAAATTTACTTTTGCTACAAAAGTAACTATTTGTTAATAGTTTTGATTGGGAGTTTAGAATATTTTAATATTCTAAAATATATGATTCCGCCGCTATTGAAAAAGAAATGAAAACCGATTTAAAAATAGCTTTAGTCCTCCTTTTATGTTCATGGTCGCTTCATGCGCAACTTGAATCGGCACATTGGTACTTTGGGGTCAATGCGGGATTGAACTTCAACCAAGGTGTTCCCTTACCACTATTAGACGGTGTATTAAATACCATTGAAGGCTGTGAAGCCATTTCAGATGCTCAGGGTAATTTATTGTTCTATACCGATGGGACGACTGTTTGGAACAGAAATCATTTACCCATGCCTAATGGCGAAGATCTTTTAGGAAGTTTTTCAAGTGCGCAATCGGCTCTCATAGTTCCTAAGATCGATGACCCCAATATTTATTATGTGTTTACTTCAGATGTAGTACAAGCGTATTTTGGTGGTGGATCCGGAAACGGTTTGAATTATTCAGTTGTTGATATGTCTCTTGAATTTGGTTTAGGAGATGTAACAACTAAAAACGTAAATCTGTTACCCCAAAGTTCCGAAAAAATGACGGCAGTAAGTGCATTTGACGGTTCAGGATATTGGCTAATTGCGCATCATATCGATCAATTTTTTGCTTTTAAAGTTGATGCGTCCGGAGTAAATTTGAATCCGACGGTATCAACCATTGGTCCGGCCATTACCGATTTTAACAACAAACGCGGAAATATCAAGTCCTCTCCTGATGGTACCAAGATTGCTGTTGCCTATACAATTTTTGAACCGCAATATTCAGGTTTAGCTTATTTGTTTGATTTCGATACGAACACAGGTCAGCTTACAAATGAACAACTATTATCGGATGCCTATGTATTTTATAGCGTTGAATTTTCGGCTGATTCTTCAAAGTTATATGCGAGTGGTAAGGGTGTTGATTCAAGTGTTAATGCCACGACAAATATTGTTTTGCTGCAATATGATCTTGAATCCGCTTCAATTCCGGCAACTGAGTATTTAGTTCATACCTATCCTAATGTTTCTATAAGTGATCTTTCAGGGACTTTACAGATTGGTATAGATAGAAAAATATACCATGCAGTTCCTAACTCCAAATTATCTGTTATCCGATTGCCAAACGAAAGTGGATTAAATTGTGATTTTAGAGAATTTGAGACAGATCTGGGTGGGCGTTCTGCACGGTTTGGATTACCACCATTTGTTCAGTCATTTTTTGAAAGTATCATCCGCGTTGAAAATTTATGTGTCGATAGCATTACTGAATTTTATATAGAAACTGATGAAACAATAAATGCGATTAGTTGGAATTTTGGTGATCCCCTCAGTGGAAATAACAGCTCAACTGCATTAAACCCGACCCATGTTTTTACCGGTCCGGGAATTTACACCTTGACCATAGATGTTGATTTCGCGAACAGACCGCCTAAAACCTTCATCGAATTTGTAGAAATAAGCGAAATACCTATGGTTCCGCCAACAATCACGTTGTCACAATGTGATATTGACGGGAATGATGATGGTATCAGCGTATTTAATTTAAATCAAATAACGGAAGAATTCGGCTTTGGAAATGGCGATCTCGTTGTAAATTATTTTTTGACGTTCAATGATGCCCAATCTAATTTAAATCCCATTGAACCCATTGGGTACCAAAATCTTATTAACGATCAGGTTATTTATGCCCGTGTATTCGAGAATGCCGAATGCTATGTGATCATTGCAGTCATATTAAACGTGAATGCAGCTTCAGACTTGGGGATACATGATACCATCGATATTTGTGTGGAAGATATTTCGGAAACTGTTTTAATTGGACACGAACAGGTTCATGAGGCTTTAGAAGCGGATTTTCCCGGCTCGGAGGTAGAAATTTACTATAATATCAACGACGCCCATTTAGATTTAAACTCGATCCAGGAGGATTTTATCATTGAAAACACCGACGCAATAGCATTGTATTTCAGAGTTGAAAATTCGAATTATTGCGATTATATAGGAAGTGTTCTTCTTAATGTGCTCGCCGCTCCGGTTGCTGAAGATCAAACGATTGTGTTTTGCCATGGAACCGAAATCATTCTCGATGCCGGAAGTGGCTATCATCATTATTTATGGTCGACCGGAGCCACAACGCAATCTATAACTATTGAAGTTCCTGGGACCTATTGGGTTGAGATTTCGAACGGCCTGGGTTGTACGAGTAGTTTTGAATTTGAAGTCAGTGAGTCCCTTGATTTTGAAATTACAGAAATCGAGATTCGTGATTTTCAAGTACAGAATTCGGTATATATTCAAATTGATAATACAGATGGCCTGGTGGAGTA
>JABDLA010000048.1 GCA_013001965.1 Flavobacteriaceae bacterium
TGGCAAAGTTTTATTCTTCAAAGTTATAATATGCGAATGAGCGAATTGCTCGAGTCCCTGGATGCGATCGCGTTTTTGAAAATGGATGAACGGCTTTTCAGGTACCTGAAAGATAAGGCCATGGTGAATCATGATGATCTGATACAAACAACGCATCAGGATATTGCCTATGATTTACATACTTCGAGAGTGGTTGTTTCGCGTTTGTTAAAAAAACTAGAACGTGAAAACAAGATCAAATTAGGCCGGAATAACATTAAGGTAATTGAATTATAAAAAGATGAATTCGAAGAGATTTCTTATGTAACCCGAGTTGCATTGAGCTGAGATTTAATAATTAGTTTTGAACCTTTAAAACATAATATAATGGATTTTATTTTAGACCCATGGCCCTGGTATGTAGGCGGACCGATGATCGCTTTGGTGATGTTCCTGTTGTATTTTTACGGCCGGAAATTTGGTGTTTCTTCTAATCTCGAAACTATTTGCACCATCGGAGGAGCCGGAAAATATATGGAAACCTTAAATTTTGACTGGAAAAAGAAAGGCTGGAATTTAGTGTTTATTTTCGGTACAATAATCGGAGGTTTCATCAGCTATCAATGGCTGTCCTTGAATGAGACGGTTGCCATCAATCCGCAAACGGTTCAGGATCTTACAGAACTTGGTTTTGCAAATGCCGGACAGCAATTTTTACCAGACGAAATATTTAGTATTGAAACCATGCTGAGCCTCAAAGGATTTTTGATCCTGATTGGTGCCGGACTTTTGGTTGGCTTTGGAGCGCGATATGCCGGAGGATGCACTTCAGGACATGCCATTACGGGTTTGAGTAATTTAGAATTACCCTCCTTTATTGCGGTAATTGGATTTTTTATTGGCGGTTTGATAATGACCTGGTTGATTTTACCATTACTATTTTAAATATAAACAGATGAAAAATTTTAAATTCTTATTGATCGGTGTTCTATTTGGAATCGTATTGAGTAAAACCGAAGTCATTTCATGGTATCGCATTTATGAAATGTTCAAGTTTCAATCCTTTCATATGTATGGGATCATTGGATCTGCCGTCGTGCTTGGGATTGTCGTATTTTATTTCTTCAACCAAGGGAAGATCAAAAATTATAAAGGGAGTCAGATAGCCATCGAAGCCAAAGAGAAAGGCTTTGCCCGAACAATCATAGGCGGTACGATTTTCGGCTTGGGCTGGGGATTGATTGGCGCATGTCCGGGTCCAATGTTCATCTTATTAGGCAGAGGAGTCTTTTCTATTGTCATTGTAATTATTGGCGCACTTTTGGGAGCTTTGCTCTATCATGCACTGAAGAAAAAATTACCGCATTAGAATTCGAACAGTAGTCTAATAAAGAAAGTAACAAAAGTTACAGTTATATTCTTTGAAGTTGATTAACTTTGAGATTAGCATATTCATCATAACCATCATATTCTAATAACACATGAAGTACGGCTTTATCATTGACAATCGGAAGTGCATTGGTTGTCATGCCTGTACCACAGCCTGCAAATCTGAACATGATGTGGCTGTTGGTGTTAACAGAACTTATGTTAAACAGGTTGAAAAAGGTGAATTTCCAAATACAAGACGCATCTTTTCAGTAATGCGTTGTAATCATTGTACAGACGCACCCTGTGTTGAAATTTGTCCTGTTGAAGCCCTTTTTATTAGGGAGGATGGGATTGTAGACTTTGACAATAACAGATGTATTGGTTGTAAGTCCTGCATGCAGGCTTGCCCTTATGATGCCCTATATATAGATCCGTATACGAACACAGCTGCCAAATGTAATTACTGTGCCCATAGGGTAGAAGTTGGGCGTGAACCGGCTTGTGTAACGGTTTGTCCGGAGCATGCGATCATTGCCGGAGACATGGATAATCCTGAGACCGAAATTGCTCAATTACTGGCGCGGCAACAGGTGAAGGTGAGAAAACCTGAAAAAGGAACAAAACCAAATTTATTTTATATCGATGGTGATGATGCTTCCTTAAACCCCGAAGCCACTGATCCTTCAGGTCCAGGACTTTGGAATTCGCAAGCTCGCGGTGTCGGTCATTTTGCAAAGGCTGCCGAAAAAATGATGCATACAAATGATGATGTCGATCTGTTGCAAATGAGTATTGATAATGAAATTCAAGCAGCTTATCAGAAAAAGAATACCGAAAATCCTAACTATATAGATGTCCTTAATGGCAAGGCCCGACGGGTTTATGACACCCCAGACAAAGGTATTCTTTGGGGATGGGAAGTCACGGCCTATGTATTTACAAAGGCCATTGCCGCTGGCGCATTTTTAATACCTTTTTTAGCAACTTTTCTTGGCTATGAGCTTTCAAATCATACCAAACTATGGTCCGTAGGGATCTCGCTGGTTTTTTTAACTCTAACAGGACTGTTTTTGGTCATGGACCTTGACAGACCGGACAGATTTTTAAATGTGTTGTTCCGGCCGCAATGGAAATCGTGGCTGGTAAAAGGTGGTTATACCTTAACACTATTTGGTCTGTTGGTGACACTTTGGGGCGCGAACACCTGGTTTGATCTGGGCATTCCTGAAACGCCAATATTATGGGTCACTGCATTTTTTGCGGTGGTACTGGCTATCTATACAGCATTTTTATTTGCACAGGCGAAAGGCCGCGATTTTTGGCAAAGCCCTTCACTTATTCTTCATATGCTTGTCCATAGTATAATGGCTGGAGCATCGGCCTTTGTATTGGCTTCACTCATTGGGGGAATTGAGGATTGGATGCAGATCTTAAATGGGACATTGATCATTGCAGTGATCATCAATGTATTTACAATTATTTCTGAATTAACGATAACACATCCTACGACTGCTGCGAAAACCGTGGTGACAATGATCACTAAAGGCCGATATAAAAAATGGTTCTGGCTGGGTACAATTCTGATAGGAAATATGATACCTCTTGGACTTTTGTTTTTTGGATTTAAAGATTGGAGTACAGTTATAGCAAGCGTATTGATTTTGATCGGAATAATTATAACGGAAAAAATTTGGGTGGAAGCTCCACAACGCATTCCATTAGCATAAATTGAGCGAATTATTATGGGATATAAAAAACCTTCACTTATTGAAAAGATAGCCGAGAAAGTCGGACTTATTCCTGATTTGCATCGCGATAAATATCAGGAATTTGATGGAGATATGCGGCATTTTTCCGATGAAGAAGTGGCTCAGATGTATGAGAATTTTCCGCCACCCAACAAATGGGATAACTGGGTCGAATTCGATCCTAAGGCCTGGCCGAAAAAAGAGAAAAAAACCTATCAGATCGTACCGACAACCTGCTTTAATTGTGAAAGCGCTTGCGGTCTGACAGCATTTATCGATAAGGAGACTCAGGAGGTTAAAAAATTTGAAGGCAACCCATATCATCCGGGAAGTCGCGGACGAAATTGTGCAAAAGGCCCGGCAACTATCAATCAGATCACTGATCCTGACCGCATATTATTTCCGTTAAAACGCAAAGGAAAACGCGGTGAAGGCGAATGGGAACGTATTAGTTGGGATGAAGCATTGGATACACTTGCCACACGCATCCGAAAAGCAATACAGGAAGATCGTCACAATGAGATATCTTATCATGTAGGACGTCCGGGTCATGAAGGCTTTATGAACTGGGTCTTACCGGCCTGGGGCATAGACGGACATAATTCTCATACCAATATTTGTTCATCCGGAGCCCGTTTTGGATATAATTTATGGTATGGCTATG
>JABDLA010000050.1 GCA_013001965.1 Flavobacteriaceae bacterium
CCCGGTCATCAAAACGCATTCCAATGGCTATTAAAACATCACATTCATTGGTTAAGACATTAGGCGCATAATTACCATGCATACCTACCATCCCGATATTCAATGGATGAGATGTTGGCAATGCCGATGCTCCTAAAATCGTCCAGGCCGATGGTATTCCTGCCTTTTCAATGACCGCCTTTAATTCATCTTCAGCTTCACCGAGAATAATACCCTGGCCCCAAACGATCATTGGTTTTTTGGCATTATTTATCAATTGAGCTGCTATTTCAAGTGATTTTTTATCTGTTTTTGGAATTGGAATATAAGATCGGACGCCCTCGCATTTTTCATACTGAAAATCGAATTCCTCAAATTGGGCGTTTTTGGTGATGTCAATTAAAACCGGTCCTGGCCTGCCGCTCTTGGCAATATAAAACGCTTTTGCCATCACTTCCGGAATTTCGGACGCCTTGGTTATTTGATGATTCCATTTGGTCACGGGCGTCGATATCCCCACGATATCGGTTTCCTGAAAGGCATCACTGCCTAATAAATGTGCAGGCACTTGCCCTGTAATACAAACAATAGGCGTTGAATCGATTTGTGCATCGGCAATTCCTGTAATCAAATTCGTTGCTCCCGGTCCGGATGTTGCTATGGCAACACCAACTTTTCCTGAAATTCGAGCATAACCCTGTGCCGCATGAGTCGCGCCTTGTTCATGACGCGTAAGGACGTGATGGATTTTATCCTGGTACTTATACAATTCATCATAAACAGGCATTATGGCCCCGCCGGGATACCCATAGAGCACATCGACGCCTTCGGCCAATAAGCATTTGACTATTGCTTCACTTCCCGTCATTCGTTCTGTCACCTGATTGACCGTTTTTACTTTTTTCAATGTTTGTAATTCCATAAGCTAATTCTAAAATTCATCTGTAACGCATCCCTGAGATGCAGATGATACAGTTCTTGCATATTTGTAAAGTACACCTCTTGAAACTTTGAGTTTTGGTGCACTCCATTTTTTTCTACGTTCTTCTAATTCGTTTTCCGATACGTTCAAGGTGATCGTATTGGATTCGGCATTGATGGTAATCTCATCGCCATTTTCAACCAGGGCTATAGTGCCTCCGTCCTGAGCTTCGGGTGTAACATGGCCAACAACAAAGCCGTGCGTGCCTCCAGAAAATCGGCCATCGGTGATCAGTGCAACATCTTTACCCAATCCAGCCCCCATAATAGCCGCAGTTGGTTTGAGCATTTCGGGCATTCCCGGGCCTCCTTTTGGCCCTTCATAGCGGATCACGATCACATCGCCTTTATCAACCTTTCCGTCCCTAATGCCATCATTAGCCTCAAATTCGCTATTGAAGACTTTCGCCTTCCCCTGGAACACGAGCCCTTCTTTTCCTGTAATTTTTGCCACACTTCCTTCTGCTGCCAGATTACCATAGAGCATTCTTAAATGGCCATTGGATTTAATGGGCTGGTTTATTGGTTTAATCACGTCCTGATTAGCATCAAGATCATCTGCGTCCAATAAATTTTCAGCCAAGGTTTTTCCGCTAACGGTTAAACATTCTCCGTGGAGCAGTCCGTTCTTTAATAAATATTTTAACACTGCCGGAATACCACCAACAGCATGAACATCTTCCATAAGGTATTTTCCACTGGGTTTCAGGTCGGCCAGAAATGGTGTATTATCGCTTATCTTCTGAAAATCCTCTAAGGTAAATTCAATTTGAGCCGCCCTTGCAATAGCTAAGAAATGAAGGACCGCATTTGTCGAACCGCCTAGGATAGTTACCAGTCGAATCGCATTTTGCAGAGACTTCTTTGTTATGATATCGGAGGGTTTAATGTCCTTTTCCAGCAATAGTTTAATGGCTTCACCCGCACGAAGAGATTCCTTTTTCTTCGCATCACTTAAGGCCGGATTAGAGGAATTATACGGCAATGCCATACCTAAGGCTTCAATGGCTGATGCCATGGTATTGGCGGTATACATACCACCACAAGCTCCAGCTCCCGGACAGGCTTTTTCTACAATATTTTGAAATTCGTTTTCGGTCATCGTACCAGCTACTTTGCTGCCCCAGGCTTCAAAGGCTGAGACGACATCGAGTTTCTTTCCATTATGACAGCCGGAATCAATCGTACCTCCATAAACTAAAATAGACGGTCGGTTCAATCGTATCATGGCCATTAATGCACCAGGCATATTTTTATCACAGCCAACAACCGTAATAAGTCCGTCATAACTCATTGCCTGAACTACAGTTTCCATGGAGTCGGCAATGATATCCCGGGATGGCAACGAATAGCGCATTCCAGGCGTGCCCATGGATATCCCATCGCTAACACCAATCGTATTAAAAATCAAGCCAACGACATTTTCATTTTGAGTGCCTTTTTTGACCAATTTTGCCAGGTCATTCAAATGCATATTGCAGGGATTACCTTCATAACCCGTACTCGCAATCCCAACCAATGGCTTGTAAAAATCTTCTGATTTTAGTCCGATGGCATGCAGCATGGCCTGAGCTGCCGGCTGTGTTGGATCCTGAGTGACGGTTTTGCTGTATTTATTGAGTTCCCCCATAAGAATATCGAATTTATATCAAATGAAGATCACTTAAATTCGATAATGGTTTTTAAGGTTAAGGTCAATCACATATAAAACATGACAACTATATGTTAATCAATGATTTAACTTAATTTATTTATGATGTTCATGTAAACGAAATTCGCCTGAATTTAAGCAGAATTCCTGCTGGCATTGATGTTTCCATACAAAGATCGCGTTACCATTTTTTGGAAGGTTTCCAGCAATTCTTGATTTGCAGGGTCCGGATGCTTCTCCAATTCCTGAATGCGTTTGAGTGCATATTGCTGAATGGTCAATAAGGGTAAAACAATAGATTCACGCACTTCTATAGACGCCTTTCCAGCGGGTTCATTCTCCATAAGAGTTTGATAACCGGTTAATTTAAGAAGCAGGCGTTTTGAAAGTTCGTATTCCTGATATATGATGTTCCAGAATTCACCAAACTCCTCATCATTTGACATGTATTTTGTCAATTCAAAAAATGACTTGGATAATGACATCATACTGTTTTCAAGTAAGGTCTTAAAGAAGCTCGACGCTTTATAGAGTTGAACTACTTCCTCAAACTTCCCCTGGTCTTCATATTGTTTTAAGGCTGTACCAACCCCAAAGAAGCCCGGAACATTTTGTTTTAACTGACTCCATGAACCCACAAAAGGAATCGCTCTAAGATCGGCAAATATTAAGGTCTCTGATTTCGATCGCTTGGAGGGCCGGCTTCCTATATTGGTTTTCGCATAATACTTCAAGGTGCTCATTCGTTCGAGGTAGGGAATGAACATGGGATGACTCTTAAAATTTTGATATGCCTTATAGCCTAATTTAGCCAGATCATCCATAACGGCCGTATTCTTTTCGTCAAGTTCATTTTTCTCACCAAGCAATTTGTTAGAGACACCGGAACTAATCAATTGTTCAAGATTGTATTGGGAAGATTCCAAAGTCCCAAAATTCGAACTTATGGTTTGTCCCTGAATGGTCAACTGTACCTCCTTATCTTCAATGGTTGGGCCCAGCGATGCATAGAATTGATTGGTCTTGCCACCGCCTCGTGCCGGAGGACCACCTCGTCCATCAAAAAATACGACATCAATTCCTGATTGACGAGAGATTGCAGTCAGTGCCTCCTTGGCCTTAAAAATAGCCCAATTGGCCATTAAATACCCACCGTCTTTTGTTCCGTCAGAAAAGCCAAGCATAATGGTTTGCTTATTTCCACGCTCGGTCAAATGCGTTGCATAAGCTTTATTGGTATATAACTGAGCCATCACCTTTGGCGCATTTTCCAGATCGTTAATAGTCTCGAACAGAGGAACAATATCTAAGCTGATGCCATCATTAAAAGCAGTCAATTTCAGCATTGCAAACAATTGCATGACATTAAGCGCTGTTTGATTATTGCTAATGATATATCGATGGGCTGCAGCTTCACCATTTTCCAATTGAATTTGTTTCACTATAATTATGGTCTCTAAGGTATTTCGAACCAACTCATCTTCAAATTGATCAAGGTTGATCTGGCCTTCAATTTGAGACAGTAATTCCAACTGTTGGTCTTCATTAATTTGATTGAAGTTGTCCTTAAAAATTGAATCCCCTTCCTTAATGGAATTCTCAACAATGCCATTAAACACAGTATGATGAATACGGCTGTCCTGACGAATATCCAGGGCCGCAAAATGATAGCCGAAAAGATGAACTTTATTGATCAGGCTAATCAGTTCATGAATATATAAGGATTGATGATCCTTCTCAAGGCTTGCTTTTATTTGGACCAGTTCTGATTGAAAATCGCTTAGGCTGATACTGTGTAACCCATCTGTTCTAATACTGCTATCATAAAGTTTAGCCTCTAGATCAACAAGTTTTTCATAAACGCCTTTAAAAGTTAATTTTCGTCGAAGGTCCTTAAGGTCCTTATAATAATTCTTTAGGATCGTTCTCTTTAAACGCCGCGCAACTTTTAAGGTCGTATCAGGGGTTACGAAGGGATTTCCATCGCGGTCACCTCCCGGCCAAAATCCAATATTAATGATCTCATTTTTAGGTGTTCGCCCTTCAAAAATATTCTGTTGAATGTAATTATAAGTGTTCCCAAAGGAATGGTAAAACACATTTTCCAAATACCAGATTAAACTAATGGCCTCATCATAGGGTGATGGTTTTTTATGTTTGAAAAAAGGTGTTTTCCCCAATTGGGCCAAAAGGTTTTTAATGGTCTTTAAATCATTTTGTCTAATGGCTTCATCCAAATCAGTAATAATTCCAAGTACCGTACCGGGATAAAATTGGGTAGGATGTGCCGTTAACACAATACGTACCTTAAAATCTTCCAGGTAATTTTGTAATTCTACCATCCGATTCTCAGCAAAGGCAAGCTCCTTTAAACTTCGAAGTGTTCCGATCCCATCCATATTGTTAACGATTGGAAAGGCGGCATCTTCAATGGCATCAAACAAAACCACCTGTCTTTCGATATACTGAATAAACCGAAATAATAAATTAATCTGGCTCTGAGCCGAACGGCGCGCCTGATACTTTTTAAAGAATGTGTCTACGATCGTCGTGGGATCCTCACCTTTTTCAAATCCTTTTTTACAGGTTTCATGAAATAATGGTAATAATACACCTGTTTTTGTGATCGCATCAAATGGTAGGGTCATAAAAATACTGTTGTAAATCTGAAATTTAGACAGTACGTTTTCTTTAAACCGCGCTAATTTTGGCTGTAAGGACATGAAATTTGAATTCTAAAAAAATAAAAATACTAAAGCACATTCAAATACAGTTATTAAAAGCTTTCTTTTACGAATAATTCTTCAAAGCCCTGTTCAAATTGTAATAATCTGAATAAAATGCATATAATTTGACTTTTCTTGAATTCTCTATTTTAAAATTACAATTATTTTGTACTTTTGGGCTCGCCTAAAGCGAGGAAAAATTTGACCTGATTGCAACCTCATGAAAAAATGCTAAAGCAGTACATTCAATTCTTCTTTAGTGTCGTTGTTTTTTGGTCTGAAGAAATAATTTAAGAACGAAAATCATATAAGAATGCCATATTTATTTACCTCCGAAAGTGTTTCCGAGGGACACCCAGATAAAGTTGCCGACCAGATCAGCGATGCTTTGATCGATCATTTTCTAGCCTTTGATCCAGATTCAAAAGTGGCCTGCGAAACCCTGGTAACAACTGGCCAGGTAGTGCTTGCCGGTGAAGTTAAATCGAATACCTATCTCGATGTTCAAAAAATTGCCAGAGATACCATCAATAGAATTGGTTATACCAAAAGCGAATATATGTTCGATGGTAATTCATGCGGTGTATTCTCTGCTATTCACGAACAGTCTGAGGATATCAACAGAGGTGTCGATCGAACTAATGGCGAAGAACAAGGCGCCGGCGATCAGGGGATGATGTTTGGTTACGCAACACGTGAAACTGAAAATTACATGCCTTTAGCATTGGATCTTTCACATAAGATCTTACGTGAACTGGCTGCCTTACGCAAGGAAAATAAAGAAATCACCTATTTAAGGCCGGATTCTAAAAGCCAGGTGACTATTGAATATAATGATGATAATATACCGCAACGCATCGATGCTATTGTTGTTTCCACACAACATGATGACTTCGATTCCGATGAGGCCATGCTGGCAAAAATAAAAAGCGATGTTATTCATATTTTGATCCCAAGGGTAAAAGCAAAATTACCCCAGAACATTCAGGATCTGTTTAATGAGGACATCACCTATCATGTGAACCCAACCGGAAAATTCGTAATTGGCGGACCTCATGGTGATACCGGCCTGACCGGACGAAAAATCATCGTTGACACCTACGGCGGTAAAGGTGCTCATGGCGGTGGTGCTTTTTCGGGAAAAGACCCGAGTAAGGTAGACCGGAGTGCCGCCTATGCAACACGACATATTGCAAAAAATCTGGTTGCTGCTGGACTTTGTGATGAGGTCCTTGTCCAAGTGAGTTATGCTATTGGAGTCGTTCAACCCACCTCGATATTGGTAGATACCTATGGGACATGTCCGTTTAACATTACGGATGCAGAGATTGGAGAAAAAGTTGCCGAAATTTTTGATATGCGCCCTGCTGCAATCGAAAGACGATTGAAATTACGTCAGCCCATGTATAGTGAAACGGCTGCCTACGGTCATATGGGCCGAACCAACAGAGTGGTTTCCAAAACCTTTGAGCAACCCAATGGAGGTCCAAAACAAATGGATGTTGAATTATTCACTTGGGAAAAATTGGATTATGTAGATAAAGTGAAAGAAGCCTTTGGCATCTAAATAAAAAAAATTAAAGCCTTCAAATTGAAGGCTTTATTATTTAAACAGGATTAATTAGTACTAATTAATTTCCTTTCCGGTTTGGAGAACGTTGCGCAGGCCAGCTTAAGGGTTTGCCGGTGTCTTTATCTAATGGCATGACACGTTTGTCCCTCGGAAACGTTCTGGGATCTTCACTGGCCATATAAACCAGGATAGCGGTAAGAATTGCATTATTCCTTACGTCATCAAAAATGATCTTATCGTAAGTATCAATGTTGGTATGCCAGGTATAGTTGTCATAGGACCAATTCAATGAATTCAAATTAAAGCCCGGTGCCCCTACGGCAATAAAGGAAGAATGATCCGATCCTCCTCCGGATGGAGATCCAGGAAATTCAGTCTTTATAAAGTCTGTTATTTCCTTTGGCACAGGATGTAACCAACGGTTCAAAAAATCATAGGCATACAAAAATCCAGAACCTGAAATACTTTCAACCCGTCCCGTACCGCTGTCTTGATTAAACAAAGCTTGCAAGTTATTGACGATTTCAGGATGATCTTCAACAAAGGCCCTTGATCCGTTTAAGCCTTGTTCTTCACCTTCCCAATGTCCGGCTAAAATAGTTCGTTTCGGGTTAGGGTAGAATTTTTTTAATATGCGCATTGCCTCCATCATGGTTATGGTTCCCGTTCCATTATCAGTAGCTCCCGAAGAACCGTCCCAGGTATCTAAGTGGGCCGATAGCATGACATATTCATTTGGTTTTTCTGTCCCTTTTATTTCTCCGAATGAATTATATGTTGGGACTTTACCGAGATCTTTTGATTTTGAAACCACTTTAATTTGAGGTTTAACACCATGTTCGACCATTCTGTACAGCATGGTATAATCTTCGAGGGACAGATCGATGGTGGGAACAATTGTGGTATAGGAACTAAAAATCTTGTTCGCTCCAAATCCTCGTGACCAACGGTTCGCTATAACGCCAAGTGCGCCTGCTTCTTCAAGCTTTCTGAATCCTTCTTTACTAAATCTTACCCCATAATAATTATGGCCGCTTCGTGCCAAATTGGATCTCCATTCAGCTATGAGACTATCCCGATTGGCTTTCATATTCTGGAAAGACTCCTCAGTAGCCCATTCTTCCCAATTATAATCAGGTCGCCCTGTAGGATGATTAAAACTGACCATGACTATTTTTCCTTTAACAGAGGGTAACCAGGCATTGAAATCAGCTTCATCCCTGAATCTCGGTATGGTGATTAATTCGGCGGTGATGCCTGCATCAGAGGTGCCTGGGCTCCAGGCTAATTGCGTTCCTTTTAAGGTTTGATTTCGCGGATATATCATGTCAATATGGGTAATGCCGCGTTCCCAGCCATTCCATTCTCCGTACTGTTCAAGACGTGACGAAATGCCCCATTCTTCGTATTGACTTGCTACCCAATCATGGGCATTTTTCATCTGTGGTGTTCCTACCAGACGCGGACCAACAACATCCAATAATTTATAGGCCAATTCCTCCAGCTGGGAATTGTTATTGGCCTCATTAATTATATTTTCAATGACCGGATTGCTGTTTTGCGCATAGATCAAATGTCCACTTAGAAGAACTATAAGCAGAATTCGCTTGATTATTTTTTTCATAATGCTTTGAATAGAGAGATTAAAATTTCATGTGCCTGAAATTAATTATAATTTCTAAAAATCACTGTTAAATCTCAAAGGAAAAAATTTGTTGTTGCGTAATAAAAAAGCCTTCATTTTGAAGGCTTGTCATTTTATAACTCATACCGCAACCTAAAGGTCACAAAGCGCGGTTGGATAAAATACTCAGTCGCTGCCACTGAGATCGATCCTGTACTGGTTTGATTTTGAGATTGGGCATTTAGTAAATTTGTTGCTTTGATCTCATATTCAAACTTGGCATCCTGGTTTTTTCTATAGGATAAGGAGGCATTCCAGAATTCATATTTATTGATCGAGCCGTCCTCATCGCTAAAATTATTGTAGGTATAATCGGTTCTGAACGTCAAAGTCTTCCAGATCAAGGCGTCAAATTCAACTGAAGGTGCATTGGTAAAGAACTTGGTACTTCTTTGTCCCTGATCGCTATCCTGAACTGTATATCGATAACCTACTTCTATATTTGGCGCGTTTCTGTAATTGGTACGTACTTCTGCTCTATAGGTCTGTGAATAGCTTTCATTAACCGATCGTTGATCCTGAATGAATTGATTGAATTTCGAATAATTAAAATTACCCTGAAGCGTTGCCCGTATCTTACCGAATGTGCGTTGGAATCGTCCATTGACATTGACACTCTCATCGGCGAAATTTGAGTTAAAAGGCGAGGAGACACTAACGACACTTCCGGGTTCAAATAAAGACGAATTTCTAATATTGTCAACGCTTTTACTGTAATTTATATTTGCAAAAACATTGGTATAATTGAACATATTAAAACTGAAATATGACAGGTTCACATTATGCGACAATGCGCTTTCCAAAGTCGGATTTCCTGCGAACAATGAATTATAACTATTCAAAACGAGCCCGCTTGCCAATTGAGTCACGTCTGTAAATTGTGTTTGCATGCGGTAATTAAAAACGATCTGTTCACTCTTTTTCAACTGCATTCTCATATTAAAATCAGGAAGCAGCCTGAAAAAGTTATCTGTTGTTTTTTCGCCAAACTGTGTACTGTTGGTGTTATAAACATGGGCAGAGACCCCAGGCGTAAACGTAAATATCCCGGCTTTCAATCGGTAATGCAGACCTAAATAGACATCCGAAAAATTATATTCGGTATTATTCTCATCCAGTCCGTCATTGATTACTGGTGTTGGCTCAAAAACCGAATTATTATCTAAAAACTGAAATATCTCAGAATCAAATTTTTGATTGCTCAAGATGGTTCCAAGCGTAAAGTTGATATTGCTTTTGGTGTTCAGGACATTCCAATAGTCTAATTTGGCATCGAGTTGATTTGATTTCACGCGTTTGTCCTGGGCAACGTTATAATTGACCTGAGACCCATCCAATCCTAAATTATTGGCCGTATTCTCATAATTATCCTTGTCTTCAAGAATGGCATTATAGAAAGGATCTTCATCTTGAAGTAGATGCTGAACCTCCAAAGCAAAAATATTATTATCGTTCAGTGTATAATAGTAATCCAGATTCTGGTTGATACTATACGGACTTGTTTCCTCGATCTGCCCAATATCGCCAACGACCGACGAGAAGAATCCCTGGTCCTGAGATTCTTTGGAAATACGTCCCAGAATATCATAATCCAATTGATTATTCACGTTTGGTTTGTACTTTGCTGAAAGTTTTAACATGCCGAGATCGGAATTTTGTGATGTATTGCTGGTTGTATTTTCATCCGGGATGCCAAGGTCTGGATCGGTATACTGCACATCTCTGTTCTCTTGAAGTTCATTGACCGTATTTGAGAAAATAGCAAATCCACTTATATCCAACGTCTTTTTAGGTGACCAGCTGAAGTTGGCCGCACCAAATTTGGTGATGATATCCTTAGCCCTGTTGTTCTGTAAGGCTAAAAAGCCGAGGTTGTTATTCCCTAGATTGATATTCGTTCCACTTTGCATGCTCGGTCTGTTGAAGCCGCCTGAAAAATTCCAGTAATCGCGACGTGTAAAGGCCACTTCGCCAATGTCGTTGAGATCGCCAATAATGTTGACGCTATATTTCGGACTATAATAAAACAGTTTCGGCTGAAGCAAATACAATTCATCATTTTCAGATGAGCCACCACCTGCGGTAATATTTCCAAACCAAAAATTCTTCTTCCCTTCCTTAAGTTTTATGTTCAAGGCAATATTATCCTGATTGTTGGTGACACCGCCTAACTGACTCACTTCCGAATAATTCTTCAAAACCTGTACTTTGTCGACGGCATTCGACGGAATATTTTTCGTGGCCAGTTTTGTATCGCCATCAAAGAAATCCTTTCCATCAACCATGACTTTTGAAACGACCTTGCCTTCAACTTCAATTTCGCCATCATCATTCACATCCACTCCCGGTAGGTTTTTAAGCACATCCTCGAGTTTTCGTTCGGTTCCAGTTTTGAAGGAATCGGCATTATAAACCAAGGTATCACCCTTGACAGAAACCGGCATTTCATAGGTTAGTTCGACCGCATCGAGGGCGTCATCATTTTGCAAACTGAAATCTTTGGTAATGTTTTGATCGGTTGTTGCGAAAACTTCGGTGGCCGTTTTCATTCCTATATAACTTATCTGAACGGAGTAGTTTGAATTCGCTTTCAGGTCTAATCGATATCTTCCTTTATCATTAGTAATCGCATAGGAATCCATGGTCTTTGTGTCCTGATTAATGGCGATGATATTTGCCAACTCCAGGGGTGTACCAATGCTGTCTTTAACAACACCTTCAACTCTAACCTGGGCAATAGAAGTTCCTACTACAAAGAGTAGTACAATTGATAATAGATGTCTCATAAATTTTTTGGTTGCTAGATTTTATTGATTGATTGAAGTCCTATTGTAATTTAATTTCCACCGCGTCGAAAACCACCACCTCTTCTGTTTCCTCCGTACATTTCACGCATTTCCTTCATTTTTTGTTTGATGGTTGTATTGTATTCCTCACGCGTCACCTCTTTGCCCTTTGTTGGCATTTTTATCTCTTTTTTCTCTTCAGGGTTGATCACGATCTTTGAGCAAAGGATGGTTGTTCTGTCGGCGCTTACTTCAAGGATCAGTCCCGGTAATCCCCAATATTCTCCCGGACCCTGATTTACCGGAATCTGCGGTGTATACCATGCTGTGACTTCAACTTCTTTTGGCACTTCAATTTCATCCATTGGATCATCACTTAGCTCTGATGTTGCTGTTGAATCCGCTTCAGTTTCCTTTTTTTCTTCCTCCGAATTATCGCGGCGTCTCATGCTTTGCCAATCCAGTTCATCCACTTTCTTCATCGCCGTGGCTTTAAAGCAGGTGTATTGTCCAATTTGTTTGGTTTCAGTTCCCATCTTCCATTCTAACTTTTGAAGCTCATCCTTGATCAGAAATTCTTTTCCGAAAAATTCCTGTTCCTGAATGATCAATCCTTCTTTCAGATTTTTATATTGAGGGCCTGCCGAAAAGCTGCCCATGAAATTAAATCCTCCTCCTCTTCCGGGGGCTTCCAAAGCTTCATCTTCCTTATACATAGATTCCGTTCTGTCGAAGGTCAGCACATAGGTTTTTTCAAAAAAGCTTTTCATTCGTTCTGCAATTCGGGCTTTCATATCCGGGCTCATTTCCTGTCCACCGAAATTATCCATATTAATGGTCGTCTTGGAAAAATAATAGGCCTGCCCCTGAAAGTCCTGAGCAGTTGCAAAAACAGAAAGAAAAAGTGCTAAACAGCTAATAATTAATTTGATAGAATTTGATGTCGTCATGATTTAGTCTTTTAATAACGCTATAAAAGTACATCTTTTATAGTGCATTAGACTTCAATTTTCTTTCAAAGTTTAACCTTTAAACGTTAAACTCTTCTTAAAACTATCCTCGCCTTCCCATTCGGTTGTCGCGGAATTCTCTCATTTTATTTTCAATCGTTTTCTGATATTCATTTTTCGTTATTTCTGTTCCACGTTTGGGGATTTTGATTTCGTCCCGCTCTTCCGGGTTCATAATAATCTTAGAACATAACATTGTTGTATTTCCGGCACTAACTTCTAAAATTAATCCCGGAAGACCCCAATATTCAAGTGGTCCGTGACTTACTGGAATTTGTGGAGTATACCATGCTTCAACTTCGGTCATCGGAATTTCGGTTTCATCAGAAGACTCCTCATCATTTGATCTTAACTGATCCCATGAAAACGCATACCAGTTTAATTCGTCAGTAGGAATGGAAGCTGTTGCCTTAAAGGTTGTATAATTTCCTATTTTTTTCGATTCTGTGCCCATGACCCATTCGATTGGCTGTAACTTATCTTTGACCAGGAAGTATTTTCCATAAAATTCCTGTGTTTGAATTTGAGCATCCGCTTTGATATTTTTGTATTGATCTCCAGGTGTAAAATTTTTACCCCAGGAATCGGTTGCTCCTGAAATCGCATCGAGCTTATCCTCTTCTTCAAATATGGACTCTTCCTTATTGAAAGTAAGGACATAGGTCTTTTCCAATCTGTTCTTTAAACGCGCCTGAATTTGCTTTTTTTGTGCAGCACTTAACCGTGCTCCCCAATCACCTAGTTCTAGGCTTGATTTCGCAAAATAATAGGCCTTACCCTGAAATTCCGGGTTGCTTTGTTTAAAACTACTGGAGCTAAAGAAGATAACAGCTAAAACACTAACTTTTAATAATATTGACTTCATGATAACGATAGGATTGAATTAATTTTGTTTAACAAATCTAATGTTTCTTTAAACAAAATAATTATGTTTATCATAAATTTAACACTGTAATTTGCTCGCAATCAGCCTAAGTGCGGGTTTTTCAAACCCTTAAACGTATTAAAGTACGTTGTGTTTTTCGGATTATGGATTATCCTCCAATTCTTATCTTGACATTATGACCATCATCACGGTCGGAATTATAACGCTCACGCATTTCCTTGGCTTTCTTTTCCATGATTTCATCGTACTCCTTCTGGTTTACTTTTTTCCCTTTTGCCGGTTCTTCAATGGTCACTGCCTTTTGAGGATTGAGCACAATTCTGCTACACATGATCGTTGTTGGTCCGTCGTTAACTTCAAGAATCAAACCAGGTAGTCCGTCATAGCGTCCCGGGCCATTATTTACAGGAATATCGGGGGTATACCATGCCGTGACTGTGATAGTTTCAGTTTCTGGTTCGGCGTTGGCCTCGTCTTCATCAGGGTCATTATCGCCATTCACGCTTATAAAACTTCTAACCACAGGAGCTTCCCTTGTAAAAGTGGCCTTATAGGAGGTATAATCGCCAATATTTTTGGTTTCATTTGTTAATTGCCATTCTCTTTTTTCGATCTCATCTTTAACCAGGAAGATCTTCCCATAAACTTCATTTTGGCTTGCAAAACGCTGGTCCTTGGTATTTTTGTAAAGAATATCGCTTCCACTAGTATTGACCATGACCAATTGCATACCGGCCGGTTGTGGTGCTTCCAATTCTTTATCTTCTTTATAGACAGATTCTTCTTTATTAAAACTCAGGATGTAAGTTTTCTCAAATTGCTTCTTCATCATATCCATCATGCGCTGATGCATTTCAGAACTCACTTGAGAACTATCCAATTGAATATTCATTTGTCGATGGGTCTTGTAGGTGGCTTCACCCTGAAAGTCCTGAGCCATTACATGCGTGGTTACAAAAGCCAGGACGACGATTAAAAATTTAGTGATAAGATTCATAATTGATGATTTAAATTTTAGAATACAAATATGTTATTATATTTTCTCTTTTAGTATTAAGGTGTGTTATGTCATTAGTATTGTTACGGTTTAAGATATACTTTTAAAATGTTACTCATATGTGCTCCCATTCTACCTTATATCTTCTCGTCATTTTCGGATGAGCTAATCTTGCTATGAATTTATCAAAGTTTGATGAATCAACTAGATAATATTGTGTTAAAAAGTGGTTTGATTTTTGTACTTTTCAACCACAATGCGCTTAACAACGATTTTAATATTTCTTTTATCAGTTCCTTTATTCAGCCAGGATAAAGTTAGTGTTACATTACAAAATAAGTTGATTTTCAAAGCCGATCAACTGATTGAAATAGACAATTTCAATACAACCTACCATGTTTTGAATAACACCCTATTCAAGACCAATTCAAAAGAAAGTATAAATTACAGTAATGTTCAAATGGGAGGCATTACTTCCGCCAATGCATTCAACCCACTAAAGATCCCTGTTTTTTATCAAAACTTCAATACTGTGATCATTTTAGATAACCGGCTGGCCGAAATCACCAGGATCGATTTTAATGCACGAAATCCCTTTAGGGTGGTTACTCATATTTCGTCCGGAAATGATAATACCTTTTGGTTGTTCAATCAAAATACTCAACAAATTGAACTATTCGATTATTTGGCAAATAAATCCAGAGTCAGGAGCTTGCCAATTAAAGGAGAGGTCTTCGATTTGGACAGCAACTACAATTTCTGCTGGCTGCTGACTGAGGAATTCATTTACGTTTATAATTATATTGGAAGTTTGATTGATAAATTTCCAAATGACGGCTTTACCAGCCTTGATCAGAACAACGGCAATTTATTTTTCCTTAAAGAAAATCAGCTGTATGTTAGACTTAAAAACGCAACAAATATAGTACAGGTTTCTTTGCCTGAATTGTTAATAAAACAGTTTTTAGTAACCGATGAAAGCTTGTATATTTACGACGGTGAATATCTTCATCAGTACCTAATAAAAACAAATTAACATTATGCATGTTGCAATTGCCGGAAACATTGGCGCAGGGAAGACGACGCTCACAAAATTACTAGCAAAACACTATAAATGGGAAGCTCAACTTGAAGATGTTGTCGATAATCCTTACCTGGATGATTTCTATAATCAAATGGAACGCTGGAGTTTTAATCTTCAGGTTTATTTTCTGAATAGCCGTTTCCGCCAGGTATTGCAAATTCATAAAAGTGGTAAAAAGATCATACAGGACAGGACGATCTATGAAGATGCCCATATTTTTGCGCCCAACTTGCACGCCATGGGACTGATGACCAACAGGGACTTTGAAAATTATTCCTCATTGTTCGAGCTCATGGAATCGCTTGTAAAAGGACCGGATATATTAATTTATCTGCGTAGTACAATTCCTAATTTGGTCAATCAAATCCATAAAAGAGGGCGCGATTATGAGAATTCCATCAGCATTGATTACCTCAGCAGACTCAATGAACGTTATGAGGCCTGGATACATGGCTATAACAAAGGTAAATTGCTGATTATTGATGTCGATGCCCTGGATTTTGTAGATAATCCAGAAGATTTAGGTAGCATCATCAACAAGATCGATGCTGAAATACATGGTTTATTTTAGTCAAAATCCCTGATTTATAGGGTTAATTTCATTGTTAAATCCCTTTTTTTTTACGTTCATTTCAGTTAACTTGGTTGCAACTGATTACAAAAGCTATGAAATCACTTAAACTTTTTAGCCTGTTGGTGATACTGATAGGCCTTAATTCCTGTTCTAAGAAGGTAGAATTTGATTCGCCTGTTCAGGCAGATATCAGGGGTGTTTGGAGCGTGGTTGAATATTCATATGAAGGGCGAACCACAACACTATTTCATGAAGACCAGACCTATTATGACTTCAACAGTATTGGCTGGGAAATGCATTTTGACGTTGTTTTTTCCGATAGCCCGAACAGTTATTCGAAATCGGGTGATTACTTTCTCGATAATTACTTTATTAATGATGAAGGTGAAACATTTTTCTATGAGTCCTATAATGTATTTGATGAACAAGGCACCTGGGAGATCAATGGCAATGTTGTGACCATAACCATTAATGGAGATAGTTTTAATGCCGGTATTTCTGAACTCACAGAGGAAAGATTGATATTACGAATTAATACAACAACCACCGAAGTTGAGGATGACTTTATAACAACGCATTCAACGGTTAGGAATGAAACCTATGTTTTTGAACGCGATTAGAAGTTCAATTTCAGACACAAAAAAACCACGCTAAAAGCGTGGTTTTATTTTTTATAAGAATCAGGGTTTAGTTGTTATCTGTTTTTTCTTCAACTTCTTCTTTAACCTCTTTGACCATTTCTTTCATTTTTCCGTCAGTCATTTCTTTGCCTTTCAAAGCATCGATCTTAGCCTTTACTTCGGCTTCTGTCCCTTCAATGATCTCTGATGAAGTTTCTTTTTTTCCATCTGTTGTAGTAGTCGTTGTAACAGTAGCTTTTACAGTCCCATCTTCATTCTTTTCCATTTCCACCTTTACTTCCTTGCCATTAATTTCTCCTTCGGCTTCGCCATGTTCTACATGAATCCCTTCAGATTTTAACTTGGCAATTTCGGTTTTAACGTCCTCCTCTGTGCCTTCAAACGACTTTTCATCTACAGACTCTTCACCATTCTCATTGGTCACAGTAGTAACTAGCGCCTTAACGGTTCCATCTTCATTTTCGGTCATATTGACTTTAACTTCTTTGGAGATTTCATTGACTTGGTCATTGCTTGTATAAGCAGTCATGGCTTCACCACTAATTGCGATACTTGGAGCAATAACCAGGGCCACTACCGACATCAACTTTAAAAGGATATTCAATGAAGGTCCTGAGGTGTCTTTGAATGGATCACCAACGGTATCACCTACAACTGCCGCTTTATGGGCATCGGTTCCTTTACGGCCCTCTTCTTCGATCATTTTCTTGGCGTTATCCCAAGCACCTCCTGCATTCGACTGGAAGATCGCCATAAGCACACCACAGGTTGTTACACCCGCAAGTAATCCACCAAGCATTTCAGCGCCGCCAATAAATCCAACGGCAACAGGCACCGCAATGGCGAGTAAGCCCGGGAATACCATTTCTTTTAGAGAGGCTTTTGTTGAAATTTCAACACATTTTTCGTATTCGGCTACACCATCGGCAGCATCAAAAATCTTTCTGTCCTCATCAGAGGCTTTAGACATATCAGAATCGTATTTACGCATCACTTCAAGCGCACTATGTAAAGCAGGAATATCTCTAAATTGTCGGCGAACTTCTTCGATCATTGCCATAGCAGCACGGCCAACAGCATTCATAGAGAGTGCCGAAAATACAAATGGCAGCATACCACCAACTAATAATCCAGCCATGATCTTAGGCTGAGAAACATCAATTGCAGTAACACCGGCAGTCTTCATAAAGGCTGCAAATAAAGCCAGGGCAGTTAAAGCCGCAGAAGCAATTGCAAATCCTTTACCTATTGCAGCTGTTGTATTACCAACCGCATCTAATTTATCAGTACGCTGACGCACTTCACTAGGCAATTCACTCATTTCGGCAATACCTCCGGCATTGTCAGAAATGGGTCCATAAGCATCAACGGCTAACTGGATTCCAGTATTGGCAAGCATACCTACAGCCGCAATCGCTATACCATATAATCCCGCATAATAATGTGAAACTAAAATAGCAGTTGCAATCAAAAGAATTGGAATTGCGGTAGACATCATTCCTACACCCAAGCCTGCAATAATATTTGTTGCTGAACCGGTTTCCGATTGACGCACAATATCTCTCACAGGTTTCTTTCCGGTTCCTGTATAATATTCTGTAACCTTTCCAACGGCTAAACCAGCGATCAAACCGGCGATTACCGCGATAAATACACCTAAGGATCCGTGAGGCAGTCCTTCAATAGATTCAGGAATAAATGCCTTAATGATAAACCAAGAGGCGATCAACATTAACAGGGCAGAGCCAAATTCCCCGATATTTAAAGCCTTATGTGGTGAACCTCCATCTTTTACTTTAACGAAGAAAGTACCTATGATTGACATGACGATCCCAACTGCAGCTAATACCAAAGGTAAATACACAGCTCCTAAACCATTTAAATCAGGTGTTATAATAAATGCACCAAGGACCATGGTACCAATGATCGACCCAACGAAGGATTCAAAAAGGTCAGCTCCCATTCCCGCAACATCTCCAACATTGTCTCCAACATTATCTGCAATGGTTGCAGGGTTAAGTGGGTGATCTTCAGGAATACCGGCTTCAACTTTACCTACAAGGTCAGCACCAACATCGGCCGCTTTGGTATAAATACCTCCACCAACACGTGCAAATAATGCGATTGAAGATGCTCCTAAAGAGAATCCAGCAAGAACATTCAAGACCATTTCAAGATTTTCAGCTCCTGGCCATATGTTTTGGTAAATCATAAATAAACCACTCAATCCAAGGACACCTAATCCAACAACACCTAAGCCCATTACCGATCCACCGGCAAAAGCAACTTCAAGTGCTTTTCCTAAAGACGTTCTGGCAGCCTGTGTTGTTCTCACATTTGCTTTCGTAGCGACTCTCATCCCAATAAATCCAGCGAGTCCTGAACATAAAGCGCCTACAACAAATGATAATGCAACAAGACCATTAGATCCGACTTCAGACTCGCCTTTAAAATATAAAAGCGCAGCTACGGCAAGTACAAAAATTGAAAGGATTTTGTATTCCGCTTTTAAGAAAGACATCGCACCATCGGCAATGTTTTTTGCAATTCGTGCCATTTTTTCATTTCCAACCTCTTGTTTGGTAACCCAAACATTCTTGAACCATACGAACAAAAGTGCCAGAACTCCAAAGGCGGGTAAAAATTTTACTAATAATTCCATGTGTTAGTTTTTTTATTTAGATCGCGGCAAAAATAGGAAAATATGAGGGATAAAAAAAAGCATTTCCAATATAAAAAATCAGACTTTTACAAGTAGAAAATAGGTGCTTAAAAGGATGTAAATTGAAGAATTTGATAATTGCATTATCCTTAGAAATGAAATCCGAAAGTACCGGTCACTCCAAATTTTCGTGCATCCGGATTTTCAAAATAATTTCCCCTAAAATTAAAGTCCAATCGAAACACCTTAAAAATATTACCAACCCCAAAGCTATATTCCCAATAAATTTTATCGGTTGGCGCCTGATATATTAATCCCGACGCGTTTAAGGCACGGTTTTCATCAGATATTTCTCCCCAAACCCCCCGAACACTTACGATACCCCGTAAATTGAACTTTCGAAGCCATGGAATCCTGGAGAAGATGCGCCCGTTAAAATTATGTTGAAGAAAAACGGAGGTATAAGTATCCGTTACAAATTCATAAAAGTCCAGTTGTGAAAAGGTATTGTAAATGGAGAAATACGATTGGTTTCCGGGAACAACACTCAATAAGCCTAATGGCACTTCGCCATATGTTTTCCCTATTTCAATCGTAGAATACAAACGGCCAAAGCCTCCTAATTGCCAGGGTTGGGTATATGAAAATTGAACTTTGGTATAATTGAAATCACTATTGAACAAACTTTTATCACCTATGCTAATGCGCGCAAATAAACGTGCAAATGTATCATTGGCTTCATAACGTTCTACGCCAAAGCCCGTCATTTTCCGCCCTGGAAAATAAAACATTGAAAAAGTAGATTCAAATTGTTTGACCTCCGACGATATCCCTGTTGGGGAATCCGCATCAAAATAATCCAGGCTAAAGGTTGGAGAGGCCGATTCGAGCGTTCTGTAATTCCCGCCTAATCGCATTATAAAATTACGCCAGGGTTCAATTTCAAAAGCCAAGGTCGTTAAATTTATAGTTGTCAATTTATCATTTGCTCCAGTGCCAACTAAAGAGGACGATGCTAAGCTGCGGCCCAGTACATCGGTTGATGTTGTTAAACTGGCTCCAATTTGTTCAACATCTCTTCGCGTTCCTCCGGAAATAATGATCCTGTTCTTTTTATCCAACAGCCATTTGCCCGAAATACCATATTTGAATTTATCATCCCTAAAACCATAGGCACCAAAACCTTCGATACGCCAAAGGTCATTTCGGGTAAAATAAGTACGTCCGCCGGTTCTAATACGCAAACCTTCAACTTCATTGAATCCAAAGGTTGAAAAAACCGGACCATAATCAAAATTTATACTTGGAAATTCAATATAACCGGAAGCCAAAACACTTCCTATATTATAAAGTCTCCTGAATTTTTTTACGGTTTTTAGTGTGTCCAACATTTTATAGACACCCAACTCATCCTTGCTTAATTTTTCCAATCTGTTTGCTTCCCAAAAAGCATCGTTGCGATCATAAACATCTTTGTCATAATTATAGACTTCTTCATCATAGAATTTCGACGATTTGGGTTGATCGAAAATATAATTGTCGTACAGTGTTGTCCGCTTCCCATAAATTCCTCTCGATTTTTCCTTTTTGTTTAGCGCAAAATCAGAGAGCATATAATCGCGTTTCACCAAAAACAGCGAATCATTTAAAACTTCAAATTCCTGTTCGATATAAATTTCCTTGACCCAGTTGATGTTCGCGCTTTTTGACGCCTGAAGATTAATTTCTTTGATAGCATAGGTCGAATCATTTACCCAAAAATCACCCTTAAAGGTCAATTCATTTTTTCGACGCGGATAATAAATAATATTGTAACACCATTTATTATCGATAAAAGTCGAATCTGAAAGCACATAGTTATAGGTATTGATACCGGTTCGGGATAGCGGACTTACAAAACTCTTATCAAAGATCTTTAAATAGTTATCGTAAACATTAAAGTCGGTATACAGATCACTCACAAAATCTATGATCACTTGATTATCGCTAAAGCCAGAATTCTTGTTGCCACGAACAACCTCTTTTTCCTTATTCGCCAAATTATTTCCATAGACCGATGAAGCAGCTTCATTGATAAACATAGGCAAGTAGGTCTTTCCTGTTACACGTGATGTGTCTACCTGATCGAAAACAAACTCCATACCTCTGAACAACCTGCTTTTTATAAGGGCGCTATCAATGGTATTGATGTCAAATTCAACTTTTTCGTATTTGTCATATTCATAATGGTCGAATTGCCTCAGTCCGTTTTCTCGTTTGAACTCCCATATTTTACGCAGGATATCAATGGCCGGATTGTTTTTCTTTGGCTGACGGCCTCTAACGATGACCACTTCATCTAAAGTTGATGCTTCTTCACTTAAGTTGAACTTTAAGTCATAATTCACGCTTTGCGGAAGCGGGAATTCAATGGTTTCATACCCGATGAAAGAAATTATTAAAGCATCCCAGCTCTGAGCAGATTCAAGATAGAACCTTCCATTTTCATCGGTTATGGTTCCTTCGGAGGAATCTTTGAAAATGACATTGGCAAAAGGAACTGCCTCGTTATTCTGATCGTATACGTAACCACCTACTTTTGTTTGTGCGAAGCCACTCATCACAAAAACACCAAATAAGAATGTAAGTAGTTTTCGTTTCATATATACAAAAAACTTCATCGGCCACATTGTCAATGAAGTCTTTATAACGTAAAATTTGTTCTTTTATTTATACATCACCTTCTTAACCGCCTTGATCACATCTTCATGATTAGGCAACCACTCTTCCAAAAGCACTGGAGAATATGGTGCCGGTGTATCGGCCGTATTGATCTTTTCAATGGGGGCATCCAGATAATCGAACGCCTGAGATTGTACCTGATAGGTGATTTCGGTAGCAACATTACCAAATGGCCAGGCCTCCTCCAATATGACAAGTCTGTTTGTTTTTTTAACTGAATTTAATATCGTTTCATGATCCAACGGGCGCACTGTTCTAATATCGATCACCTCACAGAATATCCCTTCTTTTTCAAGCGCATCCGCAGCTTTATAAGCTTCTTTGATGATCTTTCCGAAGGACACAATGGTCACATCATTTCCTTCACGTTTAATATCAGCTATACCTATTGGCAACACATATTCGCCATCGGGAACTTCGCCTTTATCGCCATACATTTGTTCACTTTCCATAAAGATCACAGGATCATCATCCCGAATGGCCGCTTTTAAAAGTCCTTTAGCATCATATGGATTGGAAGGAACGATTACCTTTAACCCTGGTGTATTGGCAAACCAGCTTTCAAAAGCCTGCGAATGCGTTGCACCTAGTTGTCCGGCTGAAGCCGTTGGCCCTCTGAAAACAATTGGGCATTTGAATTGTCCTCCGGACATTTGTCTGATCTTGGCCGCATTGTTTATGATCTGATCGATCCCAACCAGAGAAAAATTAAAGGTCATATACTCAACAATAGGTCTGTTTCCGGTCATTGTAGATCCAATGGCAACACCTGCAAAACCAAGTTCAGAAATGGGTGTATCGATAACGCGCTTAGCACCAAATTCATCCAACATTCCCTTTGAGGCTTTGTAGGCGCCGTTATATTCGGCCACTTCTTCTCCCATAAGGTAAATGCTTTCATCTCTTCGCATTTCCTCACTCATCGCTTCTGCAATAGCCTCTCTAAATTGAATCGTTCTCATATTGATTAGAAAAATTGTGAACAGCAAAAATAGTAATTATTGTACAACAAAAATAAAAGGAAGGACGTAAATATTTATTATGCATGCATAGGAAATTATTCTAAAAATGTTTACCTTCGTAGGCTCAAAATTCAATCATTACAAATCAAATAAATTATGAAGATATTAGTATGTATCAGTCATGTTCCTGATACAACATCAAAGATCAATTTTGCTGAAGGCGATACTAAATTTGACACCAATGGTGTCCAGTTCGTCATCAATCCAAATGATGAATTCGGACTGACCAGGGCCATGTGGTTCAAGGAAAAACAAGGTGCATCAGTTGATGTTGTCAATGTTGGTGGTCCTGAAACCGAATCAACACTTAGAAAGGCCCTTGCTATTGGTGCTGATGGTGCCATCAGGGTAAATACACAGCCCATGGATGGGCTGCAGGTTGCTAAAGAATTGGCCAAAGTAGTTCAAGACGGTGCCTATGATCTTGTTATTGCAGGTCGCGAATCTATCGATTATAATGGGGGTATGGTGCCCGGAATGCTGGCTAACTTAAGCGGTTCTAATTTCATTAACAATTGTATCGGTTTGGAAATTGAAGGTAATCAGGCAACTGCAATCAGAGAAATTGATGGCGGTAAAGAAACACTGTCCACCCAATTACCTCTTGTTATTGGCGGGCAAAAAGGATTGGTTGAAGAAAGTGATTTACGCATCCCTAACATGCGCGGTATTATGATGGCACGGAAAAAACCATTAAATGTTTTGGAACCACTCAATACCGAAGCTTCTACCACTACCAATCGTTTTGTAAAACCGGCTCCAAAAGGTGCTGTAAAATTGGTCGATATCGATCATCTGGATGATTTAGTGAATATGCTTCATACCGAAGCCAAAGTAATTTAATATAAAAAAACATGTCAGTTTTAGTATATACAGAATCCCAAGAAGGTCAATTTAAGAAAGTTGCCCTTGAAGTTGCATCTTATGGAAAGGCCGTTGCTGAGCAACTTGGCACTACGCTAACTGCATTAGCATTTAGTGCCAATGACCCTTCCCAACTTGGAAATTACGGCGTAGATAAAGTTTTGAATGTCACATCAGCGTCTCGTTTTGATGCCAAGGTTTATGCCAACGCGATCAAACAAGCGGCCGAAAAGGAAAACGCTAAAGTCGTTATTGTGAGTTCAAGTGCAGATAGCAAATATTTAGCTCCGCTGTTAGCCATCGAACTCGATGCTGCTTATGCCTCCAATGTGGTTGCCACACCAACTGAAGTATCACCGTTTACGGTTAAAAGATCAGCATTTACAAACAAGGCTTTTAGTTTTACAAGCTTAAATACAGATGTAAAATTGATCGGCCTGTCGAAAAATGCCTATGGTTTGGTTGAGAATTCCGGAAGTGCTACTACAGAAGATTTTTCACCTACGCTTTTAGATTCCAATGTTGAAGTTAAATCGGTAGATCGTTCTACGGATAAAGTGACCATTGCCGATGCAGAAATTGTGGTATCCGGTGGCCGTGGATTAAAAGGCCCGGAGAACTGGGGAATTATAGAGGAATTAGCAGAAGTTTTAGGTGCTGCAACAGCCTGTTCTAAACCGGTTTCCGACCTCGGTTGGCGCCCTCATAGTGAGCACGTTGGACAGACAGGAAAGCCCGTAGCATCAAATCTTTATATCGCAGTAGGTATATCTGGTGCCATACAGCATTTGGCAGGGATTAATGCCTCAAAGGTGAAGTTGGTCATCAATACCGATCCTGAAGCACCCTTCTTTAAAGCGGCTGATTATGGGGTGGTAGGAGATGCCTTCGAAGTTGTTCCCATACTCATTGAAAAATTAAAGGAATTTAAGTCCCAAAACGCATAATTTTTTTAACTTGTACATATTAAGGAACAGCCAAATTTTTGCCAAATTTTAAAAGTCGGGCATGGCCGATTTGGTTAAGTCCTAATTTAAGCAGTTATTTGTGTTACCATGAATTATGAGTTTAGTTCGACTTAACATAAAAGGGATTTCTTATAGTCAAACTCAAAATGGTGCTTATGCACTCATTTTAAGTGAAGTTGATGGAGACCGGAAATTACCGATCGTGATCGGTGCTTTTGAAGCCCAATCTATTGCCATTGCATTAGAAAAGGAAATAAAGCCACCACGACCATTAACCCATGATCTTTTCAAGAATTTTTCTGATCGTTTCGATATTGTAGTCAAACAAGTGATTATCCATAAACTTGTTGACGGGGTCTTTTATTCGAGTTTGATCTGTGAACGCGATAAAATTGAAGAGATCATCGATGCCAGAACCAGTGATGCCATTGCATTGGCCCTGCGGTTTAATGCGCCGATATTTACATACAAAAACATTCTAGACAAAGCCGGAATATACCTCAAAGTGAATCCGAAAAAAGATGAAGCCGATGATAATATCCTATTGGATGAGGTCATGGCCGAAGAAATAGAAGCCAGAACTGAAGAAGGCCTTCAAAACAAAACACTTGAGGAATTGAATAAATTACTGGATAAGGCAGTAAAAAATGAAGATTATGAAGCGGCCGCAAGGATAAGAGATGAAATATCAAAACGCAATTAAACCCTTCATAATGAAGCACTTTCTCATAGCTATCTCAGCTATTTTTTTTGGAATTTCCTTAAGCTTTTCACAAAACCTGGAACAACAATGGCAGTTTGAATCCATAAAGGATGAAGCGGGACAGGATTTGTTTGCAATAAATCCGGAGGTCGATATTCTGACTCTTGATCAAGGTGAATTTTCATATTCGCTGGAAGCAAAGAATAATTTAAAAGCTTCGGGAAATTATTTACATCAGAATAAGCTTCTCATTTTTTATTACGAACAGCCCACTGATACCATCAGGCAGTATAAGATCACCGAGAGTACTGATTCAACTTTGGTGTTTGCCGAAAAAGGGACTTCATATAGTTTCAAGAGCTTTGCTGAACCATCGGAAACGGCCGCTATTGCAGCAGCTACTTCAACTGATGTGATTAAAAGTGATGGTTTTACAGCGAATAGTTTGATGCGGGGCGCCTTGGGAATGCTGGTATTGCTGTTGCTTTCAATATTGTTAAGTAAAAATCGAAAAGCCATAAATTGGCGGACTGTTGGATTTGGATTATTGGCACAACTGGCTCTGGCTATTGGAGTGCTTAAGGTGCCGTTTATTAAAAGTGCCTTTGAGTTTGTGGGCGGGATTTTTGTGGCGATACTAGATTTTACGATGGCAGGGACTAAATTCCTCTTTGCCGCTTTCAGTACAGGTGAGATCTCCGAATCCCTGTTGACCTTTGCCGTTTCCATACTTCCAACCATCATTTTCTTTTCAGCCTTGACCTCTGTCTTATTCTATTTGGGAATAATTCAAAAGGTGGTAAAAGGGCTGGCCTGGTTGCTCACTAAGGTTTTACAGATCTCAGGGGCGGAAAGTTTGAGTGTGGCAGGAAATATTTTTCTCGGACAAACAGAATCACCTTTAATGATCAAGGCCTATTTGGAAAAGATGAGCAAATCAGAAATTCTTCTGGTCATGATTGGTGGGATGGCTACTGTTGCCGGTGGCGTCTTAGCAGCTTATATCGGATTCCTTGGTGGTGAAGATGAAGCCATGCGCATATTTTATGCAAAGCATTTGTTGGCAGCCTCAGTTATGGCAGCTCCTGGAGCCATTGTGATTTCCAAAATACTTTATCCGCAAACTGAAGCCATTAATACCGAAATTAAGGTGACTCAGGAAAATATTGGTTCCAATATACTGGACGCTATTGCCAACGGTACTACCGAAGGTCTTAAGCTGGCCGTTAACGTCGGCGCCATGCTACTCGTTTTCCTTGCCTTTATTGCCATGATAAATGGCATCTTAGGATGGGTTGGTGACGTTACCGCCCTGAATTCGTGGGTAGCCGAAAATACAATGTATGAATCATTTTCCCTGGAGTTTTTATTAGGCTACTTATTCGCTCCACTCATGTGGCTCATTGGAGTAGCCAAAGACGATATTGCTTTAATGGGGCAATTACTGGGTGTTAAATTAGTAGCCAGTGAATTTGTTGGTTATATTCAATTATCAGAGCTTAAAAATCCGATGAATTTATTGCATCTGAAATATGAGAAATCCATTATCATGGCCACTTACATGCTTTGTGGGTTTGCGAATTTTGCTTCAATAGGTATTCAAATTGGAGGCATAGGATCTTTGGCCCCGGGACAACGAAAAACCTTATCCGAATTTGGCATGAGAGCACTTATTGGTGGCACGGTTGCTTCTCTTTTATCAGCAACGATTGCCGGAATGATCATCGGATAATTCTAACGCTTTTCAGACGGAAATACTTAATTTTATATGAGTATAAAATTTCGATTAACGGTTTTAAACTTCATAGAGCTTTTCATCTTTGGAACCTGGCTCATTTCTTTAGGTGGATATTTAGGAGGGCAACTTGAATTTACGGGTGGACAAATTGGTAAAATATTTATGACACTGGGGATTGGTTCGATCCTTATGCCTGCCGTTATCGGGATTATTGCTGATAAATATGTGAATGCCCAAAAACTTTTTGGCATACTGCACTTAATCGGGGCCGGCTTTTTGATCTATTTAGCCCAAATTAACAATTTTGACACCTTCTTCTGGGTTATTCTGGGTTATCTGTTACTTTATATGCCTTCGTTGGGGCTTGCAAATGCGGTTTCATTTAGCCTTCTGGTTGATAATGCCTATGATGTCGTGAAAGAATTTCCTAGAATTCGTGTTTGGGGTACTATTGGATTTGTTGTTGCCATGTGGGCCGTAGATCTCATGAAATGGACGCAAAGCCCGAATCAATTTTATTTGGCAGCGGGGTTCTCCTTATTGTTAGGGATTTACGCATTCAGCTTACCCAATATCCCGCTGTCAAAAGCAGAAAATAAAACGCTCTCACAACGCCTTGGTCTTGATGCTTTAGTATTATTTAAGACCAATAAAATGGCCATCTTCTTTCTTTTTTCCATGCTCATTGGCATTGTTTTACAAATATCGAATGCCTGGGCTTCAGAGTTTTTAAGAAGTTTTTCAAATGATTATCCCGATTCTTTTGCTGTACAGCATTCCAACATCCTAATATCATTATCTCAAATCTCGGAAACGGTATTCATTTTAGCAATTCCATTTTTCTTAAAACGCTTCGGAATAAAAACGGTAATGCTCATCAGTATGATCGCCTGGTTTTTGAGATTCGGGCTTTTCGGTATAGGTTATCCAGAAGGCATCGGACTTGGATTTTTAATCCTTTCGATGATCGTATATGGACTGGCCTTCGATTTCTTTCATATTTCCGGAGCTCTTTTCGTGGAAACAGAAACCGATAATACATATAGAAGCAGTGCCCAGGGCCTGTTTGTTTTACTTACTAATGGTGGCGGTGCCTTAATAGGTGGGTATACCAGCGGGCTTATTGTCGACTACTTTACAAAGGATGGCTACAGGGATTGGACAAGTATTTGGTTCGTTTTTGCATTTTATGCTATTGTTCTAGCCATTATTTTCGCTTTGATTTTCAAGCACAAACATAAACCGGGAAAAATTCATGTGCTAAAGCATTAATTCTTAAAAATGTCACGTTTTTTCTTAGAATTGCTTAACTTATAATTACCTTGAAATCGTTGATAACTTTTAGAATAATTTATAGTATCAATCGTTTCAAATTAAGGGTTTTTTATACTTTTAATTTTTGAAAATGAAATCCGTATGAAGCAATATTTAGACCTGGTTAAGCACGTTATTGAACATGGAAGTGAGAAGTCTGACCGCACCGGAACCGGTACCAAAAGTATCTTTGGTTATCAAATGCGATTCGATCTTTCTGAAGGGTTTCCCATGGTAACCACAAAAAAATTACATCTTAAATCCATAATATATGAACTATTATGGTTCTTAAAAGGTGATACCAATATCAATTATCTCACTGAAAACGGTGTGCGTATCTGGAATGAATGGGCCGATGAGAATGGTAACCTGGGACCAGTTTATGGGCACCAATGGCGCAACTGGAACAGTGATGGCATCGATCAGATCAAGAATGCCATTAACATGATTAAAACCAATCCTGATAGCAGACGTATCATGGTTACCGCCTGGAATCCGACTGTTTTACCTGATACATCGGTTTCTTTTGCGGAAAATGTTGCAAATGGAAAGGCCGCATTACCGCCTTGTCATGCTTTTTTTCAGTTTTATGTACTCGATGGGAAACTCTCTTGTCAGCTATATCAGCGTAGTGCTGATGTTTTTTTAGGCGTCCCTTTTAATATCGCGTCCTATGCCCTATTCACCATGATGATGGCACAGGTTTGTGGCTATGAAGCCGGCGAATTCGTTCATACCTTTGGTGATGCCCATATTTACAGCAATCATTACGAACAATTGGAATTGCAATTATCACGTGATCCCCGGCCGCTACCCAGAATGGTCCTGAATCCTGAGGTAGAGTCGATCTTCGATTTCAAATTCGAGGACTTTACTCTAATGGATTACGATCCGCATCCGCATATTAAAGGTGTCGTTGCCGTTTAAATTCTACTGAAATGTTCGGCAAAAAAAAGACAAAACCACAAATTGATCAGGAGCAATTGGAACTCATCCAAAATGCCCAGCGACGCGTTAAGCAAAAAAAACGGCTTTATATCCATTTTGTTATTTTCCTGATCGGGGCCATTTTCCTGATCCTGGCCAATACAGTTTTGGGTATTGGTAAAGATTTTCAAATTATGGGTATTGACTGGTTCGTCTTCGCCATTTTTGCCTGGTTATTTCTCTTTGTGTACCATGTTTTCAATGTGTTTGTGACGAACAAATTCATGGGGAAGGACTGGGAGAAGAAGCAATTGGATACGCTCGTTGCTAAACAACAGGAGCGTATTGATCAAATGAAAGAACGGTTCATAAAGGAAGAAACACTTAAAGCCCAAAGTCAAGCTTACAGTCAGGCTCAAGCAGTGGCTGAAGTCAAAAAGACCGAAATCACCATCATCGCAGCAGCCGGTGAAAATGATGCCATTGGAAAAGACAATAAATTGATCTGGCATTTAAAAGATGATCTTATTCGATTTAAAGAATTGACCTCGGGCCATCATTTGATCATGGGTAGAAAGACCTTTGAAAGCTTCCCCAAACCCTTACCAAACCGAACGCATATTGTAATTACCAATCAAGAAAATTATGATGTGCCTGAAGGTGTTTTAACAGCCAATTCTCTCGAAGCAGCCATCGCATTATGTAAGGATGATCCCCAGCCGTTTATTATTGGCGGCGGAGAAATTTACCGCCAGGGGATGCAGTTTGCTGACAAAATAGAATTGACCAGAGTTCATGAGAGTTTTGAGGCCGATACCTTTTTTCCAAAAATCGACCCTACCATATGGGTTGAAGCCAATAACGTTCTGCACGAAAAAAATGAGGATCATGAATATGCCTTCTCATTTTTAACCTATGTAAAAAGATAATTATTCCTATTTTTGCAGCATTAATCACAACAGTATGAATGCATATATTTTTCCGGGTCAAGGTGCTCAATTCTCAGGAATGGGATTAGAGCTGTATGAAAACTCAACAATAGCACAAGAATTATTTGAAAAGGCTAATGAAATTTTAGGTTTCCATATAACCGACATCATGTTTGAAGGTGAAGCCGATGACCTGAAACAAACCAAGGTAACCCAACCGGCTATTTTCCTCCATTCGGTCATCCTGGCAAAAATCCTGGGTGAAAGTTTTCAACCCGATATGGTTGCCGGGCATTCGCTTGGTGAATTTTCGGCTCTCGTTGCCAATGGTGCTTTAAATTTTGAAGATGGATTAAAATTGGTTTCTCAGCGTGCTCTGGCCATGCAAAAGGCTTGTGAATTACAACCGAGTACAATGGCCGCGGTATTGGGATTGGATGATGATGTTGTTGAAAAAATATGTGCAATGACTAAAGGGATCGTAGTGGCCGCCAATTATAATTGTCCGGGACAATTGGTTATTTCAGGAGAGATCGATGCGATCAATAAGGCCTGTGAAAGCCTAATTGCCGAAGGGGCACGACGTGCTTTAGTGCTGCCTGTGGGCGGTGCTTTCCATTCACCATTGATGGAACCGGCAAGAGAAGAATTATCTGCTGCTATTGAAAATACGGTGTTCAATAAGCCGCTTTGTCCGATATATCAAAATGTAACGGCCTCAGCTGTTCGTGATGAACACGAAATCAAATCAAACCTGATCTCACAACTCACTGCACCAGTGCGATGGACGCAATCCATTCAGCAAATGATTGCTGATGGCGCTTCAGTGTTCACCGAAGTTGGTCCTGGAAAGGTACTTCAGGGACTGGTTCGCAAAATTGATCGTGAAGTAGAAACGGTTTCCGCAACTTTTGAAGCTGAGGTATAAATGAAATTATCTAAACGTTCTAGATTTATTATTCTGTTGATCATAGTGAATATTGCTATTGATCAAATTTCCAAAATATGGGTACGCATGAATGTAGCCTACAATTCGGAGACCGATCTTATTGGTCAGAAATTCATATTGACCAATGTGGAAAACAGCGGTGCTTTCCTTGGCATGGGAAGTGATCTTAACCCGACCATTAAAATAATTGTGCTGCTTATTCTACCTGTCATCGTACTTGGGGTTGTATTGCGTCATATCCTTATTGACAAAACTTTGGATCGATGGTCACTCATTGGGTTCTGCTGTATAATTGGAGGTGGCATTGCCAACGTTTTTGATCGGTTTTTATATGGTTCGGTGACCGATTTTTTACATATTGACTTAGGAGGCGTTTTTAAAACCGGAATTTTTAATGTGGCCGATATGTCGGTAACAGGTGGATTGATCTTGATCGTTGCGTCAAGTTTGATTCATAGAAAAAAAACCAATGCAGAAAAAAGCCCGGTTGAATAAACCAGGCTGTTTCAATGTATTTCTGTATTCCTATTTGTTTTTATATATCTTGCCTTCTTTCATAACGAAAGAGACATTTTCCATGGTTTTAATATTTTCGGTCGGGTCCTCATCCACAGCTACAATATCGGCAATAAAACCTGCTTCGAGCTGCCCCAATTGACCTTCCATATCCAGTAATTTTGCATTTGTTATGGTCGCCGACTGTAAAGAGAACATCTCAGACCAGCCTGTTTCAACCATATATGCAAATTCCTTGGCATTATCACCATGAGGGAATACGCCGGCATCCGTTCCGAAGGCGATATTCACACCTTCCTTGTAGATCATATCAAAAGCGTCTTTAATTGCAGCATTGACCATTAATATCTTTGGAATAATGATCTCGGGGTAATAGCCGGGCTTGTTCGCCATTTCACCAACATATCGTCCTGCAGACAAGGTAGGTACCAAATAGGTGCCATATTGCTTCATGAGCGCCGCAGTTTCCTTATCCATCATCGAACCATGTTCAATGGTCTGTACGCCTGCTCTAATGGCACGTTTCATGCCTTCCACACCATGCGCATGCGCGGCAA
>JABDLA010000070.1 GCA_013001965.1 Flavobacteriaceae bacterium
TCAACAATACTTACCATCCTTGTTCCAATTGGAGTCCTAACCGTTATTGGCCTTGCCGCACCTAAAAGATCCACTACTACTATTGATTTAGGGGATTATTTTCTTTAAATAAAAAAACCTCTCAAAAATTTGAGAGGTTTTATATAATTTAGCTTATAAGATCTTAATCTTCCTTCTTAGCTTCGGTTCTTCGATCGTCGCGTCGGTTATCCCGTCCACGGTTGTCGCGCCCTCTGTTGTCACGGCCTCGATTATCACGGCCTCGATTATCTCTAGGTGCGCGTTCTTTATAGCCTTCCGGTTTATCAAGTAAGGCCTTTCGCGATACTTTTTCCTTACGGGTTCTAGGATCGACACCAAAATATTTGACATCTAACACATCACCGATATTGACAACATCGGTCACAGTATTTGTACGTTCCCATGCCAATTCGCTAACATGCAGCAATACTTCATTTCCAGGAGCTTCGGTATATTCAACCACAGCACCAAAATCAAGTATTTTGATCACCTTAACTTCATATACGCTGCCCTTTTCAGGTTTGAACAATAAAGCATCGATCTTAGCCAATACAGCATCAATTCCGTCCTGATCAGTTCCAAGGATCTCAACGATGCCATGCTCAGTAACAGGGTCTTCATTGATAACAATAGTGGTAGCCGTTGCTTTTTGTAGTTCCTGAATAACCTTACCACCAGGTCCGATCAAGGCACCAATAAATTCTCCAGGTATCGTTGTCGTAACCATTTTTGGAGCATGCGGCTTAACATCAGCGTTTGGATTAGCAATCGCTTCAGTCAATTTATCAAGAATATGCAAACGACCATCACGTGCCTGTTTAAGGGCTTTAACAAGGATCTCATATGAAAGTCCTTTCACTTTAATGTCCATTTGACAAGCCGTAATTCCTTCGGCTGTTCCGGTTACCTTAAAGTCCATATCTCCTAAATGATCTTCATCACCTAAAATATCTGAAAGCACAGCATATTTTCCTGAGTCGGCATCTGAGATCAAACCCATTGCAATACCGGAAACCGGTTTTTTAAGCTGAACTCCGGCATCCATTAAGGCCATTGTCCCAGAACATACTGTTGCCATTGATGATGATCCGTTACTTTCCAACACTTCGGAAACGACACGTACCGTATACGGACAATCCTCAGGGATCATCCCTTTTAAAGCACGTTGTGCTAAATTACCATGTCCGACCTCACGTCTAGAAGTTCCTCGAATCGGTCGGGCTTCACCTGTTGAGAAGGGTGGAAAGTTATAATGCAGATAAAAGGTTTCTTCTCCTTCAAAGGATGGCATATCTATTTGGTTTGCTTCTCTCGATGTTCCCAAAGTAACGGTTGCCAGCGCTTGCGTTTCACCTCTGGTAAAGATTGCCGAACCGTGCGTTGAAGGCAGATAGTCTACTTCGCACCATATCGGTCTGATCTCATCTGTTTTACGACCGTCTAATCGAAGCCCTTTTTCAAGTGTAAGATCTCGAATAGCAGCCTTTTCCGCTTTTCTATAATACTTAGAAACCAAATCTCCAATCTCTTCTAATTCTTCTTCAGAATAGGCACCTTTTATTTCTTCTTTAATTTCAGTAAATGCCTCACTTCTTTCGTGCTTGGCCGATCCTGCTTTAGCGATGGCATATACTTTATCATAAGCCTGTTCATGAATTTTTTTCTCTAATTCTTCATCTTCTGGTTCACCATCATATTCACGGACTTCTTTTCTGCCAGCAGCTTCAGCCAACTTCATTTGAGCTTCGCATTGTAACTTTATGGCTTCATGTGCAAACTGAATCGCTTCCACCATTTCTTCTTCAGAAATCTCATCCATTTCACCTTCAACCATCATAACCGAATCGGCTGAAGCGCCGATCATCATATCGATATCTGATTCTAGCAATTGTGCTCGTGTTGGATTGATGATGAATTCACCATTAACACGACCGACTCTGGCTTCCGAAATTGCGCATTCAAACGGGAAATCGGATAATTGGATGGCAGCCGAGGCTGCTAATCCTGCCATCGCATCGGGCATAACATCCTCATCATGGGACATCAATTGAATCATCACCTGTGTTTCACAATGATAATCTTTGGGGAATAATGGTCGCAATACACGATCTACCAATCTCATCGTCAAAATTTCACCATCACTTGGTCGTGCTTCTCTTTTAAAAAAACCTCCCGGATAACGCCCGGAAGCAGCGAATTTTTCTCTATAATCAACAGTTAATGGTAAAAAGTCAACATCACTTTGCTTATAGTTGGAAACAACTGTACACAATAGCATACATTTTCCAGATTGTACAACAACAGAACCATGTGCCTGTTTTGCTAATTTTCCGGTTTCGATAGAAATTTCCCTACCGTCACCAAGGTCAATGACCTCCTTAAACGTTTTTGGAATCATAATTTTTAATTCTAATTAAACAATGGTCGTTGTGTTGTTGTAGTGTTGTGAAATGACATTTTAATGTCTGACCAATGAAAAACTATGTAGCTTCTTCTCAATGTACCCGTTCTATCGGGATTTTACAAAAAACCACGCCTAAGCGTGGTCCTTAAATTATTTTCTTAATCCTAATTCTTTAACAATAGCTCGATATCTCATGATATCCTTCTTTGCCAGGTAATCTAATAGAGAGCGACGCTTTCCTACCAGTTTTACCAATGAACGTTCTGTATTAAAATCCTTACGATTTTTTTTAAGATGCCCTGTTAAATGATTAATACGGTAAGTGAACAATGCTATTTGACCCTCGGCCGAGCCTGTGTCAGTTACACTTTTACCGTGCTGTTTAAAGATTTTTGCTTTCTCTTCTTTTGATAAATACATGCCAATATTTAGTTAAATGATTATTATGTATAGATACGTGTTTCGTATCAAGGCGCAAATATAGTAATTTTTAAGAACTTAGAGCTTAAATGAGGTTTTATTGTAATTGCTGTTTTTTAAAAAAAATTAACTTTGATTAAACCTTTTCAATTTAAGAAAGTCTTAACACTATAATAACTTAAATCGAGCAAAGATGAAACAGATTAATTTAAATTTAAGATTGCTTATGACATTAGTAATAGCCTCCTTATTTATTGTAAGTTGCAGTAAAGAGGAGCCTGTTAATAATGACGAGCCCCAACAGCAAGACACTTCCGAAGTAAGAAGTTCGGCTGAGATCGACCATGCCTCTGATGCTATGGATGACATATCATTAGATGTTTATGAAATTCAGGAACAAAGTGAAATTAACAGATCTACCGCTAATTTTAATCTTCCTGATTGTGTGACAGTGACCGTAGTCATGGAACAAAATTATCGTGAAATCACAATTGACTTCGGTACTGAAGGCTGTTTGATTCACGGCAACGTATTGAAAGGAAAGATCATTCTTACCTACACTCGTGATCCTGAAGCTCAGGAAGTGTTAATCACAAAAACTTTAGAAGATTTCTATTTTAATGTTGTCAATCTGGAAGGTGGTAAATCAATTTTGAAACAACTTTCCAATGAAAATGGAAATCCGCAGTTTACCAAAACCGTAGATCTTACTATTAATTGGCCGAATGGTGCACAAGCCACCAGAACGGGAGTTAAAATTAGAGAATGGATTGAAGGATTTGGAAGCGGTGTATGGAGTGACAATGTATTTGAGATCACAGGAAATTGGTCGACGACATTTGTCAATGGAAATACGCATAGCTATGAGGTCATTATTCCTTTGAGACGCGAAGTGGTTTGCTACTTTTTTGTAAGCGGATCAATGGATGTTCAACGCACAAACTTCGGGGGTGTATTTGACTGGGGTGACGGCAATTGCGACAATATGGCAACATTCACCTTTAATAATGGTGAAGTAATAGATATTATTCTTCAATAATATTTAGGGTACTTAGGGAAGAA
>JABDLA010000081.1 GCA_013001965.1 Flavobacteriaceae bacterium
TCAGAACGTCGTGAGACAGTTCGGTCTCTATCTACTGTGGGCGTTAGAAATTTGAGTGGATCTGACTCTAGTACGAGAGGACCGAGTTGGACAAACCTCTGGTGTATCTGTTGTCACGCCAGTGGCATTGCAGAGTAGCTACGTTTGGAAGGGATAAGCGCTGAAAGCATATAAGCGCGAAACCCACCACAAGATGAGATTTCTTTAAAGGGTCGTGGGAGATGACCACGTTGATAGGCTACAGGTGTAAGCGCAGTAATGTGCGTAGCCGAGTAGTACTAATAACCCATAGGCTTATTGTACGCCTGTTTTTTTATAAGAATTACGATCGTATTTTTTTTCAATATGTTAAGATATTAGTCACGCTAAAGCGTGACAGCACTGAAGTGAGCTTGCTCTACTTCAGTGCTAACAATTTAAGGTGGTTATTGCAATGGGGCTCACCTCTTACCATTCCGAACAGAGAAGTTAAGCCCATTAGCGCCGATGGTACTACATTCGTGGAAGAGTAGGTCACCGCCTTTCTCGGAAACCCTCGCTCATTTGAGTGGGGGTTTCTTTTTTATAAAAAACCCAGATTCCTCTGGCACGTAAAACGTGATTAATTCCCGCAACACTATAGAAGAGTTTGCTGCGCAATCACCCTATAGCGGCGGTCATTGAATAGGTCACCGCCTTTCTCGTCACGCTACAGGCGTGATTTAATAAAGCCCTTTACATTTTTGTATAGGACTTTTTTTTTGAAATTTTTAAATGCCTTGTAAGGAAGCTTGAATTATCGGACTAATTATTTTATAATTTCTTTTTTCATAAGAAATAGTATAAATTAGCCATTATGAATAAGATTGTAAGCTCTTCAATTACTACCATTTCAAGATCCAAATCGATACTAAAATCCCTGACCAATGCTCAACTAACCAATACTGAAGTTCCTCCTTACTATTCATGTGTGGGAACTCACATCAGACATATTCTAGATTTTTACCTTTGTATTTTTAAAGGAATTGAATCAAGAGTTGTAGATCTTACAGACAGAGATAGGGATATTACGATTGAACAAAATTGCGACTGTGCTTTGGAAAATATTGAAAGTGTACTCGAAAGACTTGTTTCATTGAATTCATTTGATCCGAAAATGAATCTTATTGTTATCGATGATTTGGGACAAGGAAAAATAGAAATTGATTATACTCTTGGTGCACTTCTAGCCCAAGCCAATAGTCATACAATTCACCACTACGCTATTATCAGTTATATCCTTGATCAACTTGAAATCAGTATCGAAGATGAAACTTTTGGTTACAATCCTACTACACCGCAAACTAAGGTGAATTTGAATTAGAATTTCTAAACATGCTGTTCATTATGGTTTGAATGCCCTTAAAACCAAAATAAATGGCCGCAGCACAAATAAGTAAACCAAGAATTAATAAAGGTATATACAAAGGTTTTTCCTGGTTGGAAAAAGCAATATATAATAGAGTGGGGCCAGCAAACATAAAGACAAGCGTTAAGGCCATGATTTTTAATCCTTTGGATAATTCGGACCTATTTGTTTTCATTTAAATATGCTTTAATGGCATTACGAACGCTCTTGTGTTTATCGAGCAAAACACTGGCTTCAAACTCGGAGATATTTAAGGAATCCATAACCATTTTTGTTCCCCGATCTACCAATTTGTTATTGCTTAACTGCATGTCAACCATCTTATTGCCTTTAACTTTTCCCAATTGAATCATAGCTGTTGTGGTGATCATATTAAGAACCAACTTTTGTGCCGTTCCGGCTTTCATGCGTGAACTTCCGGTTACAAATTCAGGACCTACGACTACCTCAATAGGAAACTTCGAATTTTTTGAGAGCGGACTGTTTTTATTACAGGTGATGCATGCGGTAGTTATGTTATGATCATTGCAATGTTGGAGTGCACCAACAACATATGGCGTTGTTCCAGAGGCCGCTATTCCAACAACAATATCCTTTTCGGAAATATTTTTTGCTTTAAGATCCAGCCAGCCCTGTTCTGTTGAATCTTCAGCAAATTCTACGGCCTTTCGAATGGCCGAATCGCCTCCGGCAATCAATCCTATAACAACATCTGGTGATACACCAAATGTTGGAGGACATTCTGAGGCATCCACAATACCCAATCGGCCACTGGTCCCTGCCCCGATATAAAACAATCGGCCACCTTGAGTTAATTTCTCTACAACCTGCTCAACTGCTGCAACGATTTGAGACATGGATTTCTCAACACTATGGGCCACCGTTTTATCTTCCTTATTGATGTTAACCAATAAATCAGAAATGCTCATTTTTTCAAGATGATCATAATGTGAATCCTGCTCGGTTGTTTTTTTGAATTTCATACTATAAAAGTAATCAAATTTAGGATGTTATATAGAGGGATAATTTTAAATTAAATGGCAACCATACCTATTGAACTGTATAGTCAATCTCATCAACTTCAGAGAGTCTAAAATAGCCTAATGGAAAATTATCTGGATTCGTAGTATTTACGCAATTTCCTCTCACTGTTGCCGGTTGTGTTTCGAAAGGCCCTCCACCTTCCTCACTATTTTGTTGTAACAAGATGAACATGAACGCATAGAACTGTTCGGAGATACCATAATTTCTAACGGTCACCACATCACCTGATGCCAGATCTTCTTCGGTGTAATAACCAAATATCTGATTGCCATTGGTAAATCGATCTTCATAAACCTCAAGCGTAGGAATGATTGGGATATCACTTATGAATTCAAAGAAATAAAAATTTTCTTCATTTAATGGATCTGTATAATAGGCTTTAATCTCAATATCTTCACCAGAGAACCCTCCCGTATTTGATTGTTCAATAAAATCGAAGGGAACCACAGGGATGAAGGTTTCAGTTCCTGTATAAATTTCGTTATCATAGACAATAGTAAGCACATAAGTTTGTTCAAGTTCAGGTGTGAAATTTGAGTTCTTGTAAATCCCTGAATCTCCATCTTCCAAAAAAGTGAAGGCCGTATTATTTCCATCAAAAATAGAAACGATGGCGTCATTTGCCGGGGGATTAACGCTATTGAAATATGGAGCCGAAAGACTCAGTTTAATGCTTTGATCATTTCCAGGAGTCCCTTTAAACCAATTGATTGAGGCATCGATAACCAATCGTGGCGCTTCGGTATCCAGGTCCACCCGAATGGGATCTTCGCAAGAAACTATTAAAATCAATCCGATAAATAAAAATCTTAAGTGTCGCATACTGATTAAAATTTAAAGTTATAAGAGACTGATGGTACAATCCCGAATATTGCTAAACGCAAGGCTTCATTTGTTCCGGTAATTCTATTTTGCCGAAAAGTAATAGAGGCCGCATTTTTTCTATTATAAATATTGTAGATACCAAAAACCCATTCGGATTTATAGGCTTTATTTCTTTTTGATTTAGGTTTATAATTCGCCGAAATATCCAATCGATGATAATTGGGTAAACGATTTGAATTTCGAAGCCCATAATTCGGGATCGAAATTCCGTTATATTCATATTGACTAATGGGATAGGTTGTTGGCTGGCCGGTTTGAAACAGCACATTGGCATTAAACGTCCAGCTATCATTGAGATCGTAGGCGGCAGTTAATGACAGATCATGCGTTTTATCATAAGGGGTATTATACCACTGTCCTGAATTAATTCCAGGCTCTGTATTGTTTCGGCCTTTGGTTTGCTGTTCTGACCTCGATAACGTATATGCGAGCCAGCCTTTCAATTTGCCATCATTTTTTTTCAAGAGGAATTCAATTCCGTATGCCCTGGCCTTACCATTGAGGATCACTTGTTCGATCGCATTGTTTGCAATAAGATTGGCACCATCGATATAATCGATCCTGTTCTTAATGGATTTATAAAAACTTTCGACTTCAATAGAATAGGCATTTTCATTCAATGATTTAAAATAACCGATAGCAAGCTGATCGAGCAACTGTGGTTTGATATATTTTCCACTTGGAGCCCAGACATCCAAGGGTGTTGGTGAACTGGTATTGCTCAACAGATGCAGGTACTGGCTCAACCGATTGTAACTCACCTTGACCGAGGTATCGTCATTGATGAGATACGCAGCCGCAAAACGGGGTTCAAAAGTATTAAATGATGCAATGACGTCAGATCGATTATAAGTCATCACTTCAAGAGGCTCAGCCTTTTGATAGATCTGAAGATCCTGATTAAAGATAACAGGCTCATCATTTTCATAACTATTAAGTTCATCTTGTCCTAGTCGCCAAAATGTACTGAAACGCAGGCCATAAGACAAATTCAAACGATCATTAAGCTGATGTTGTGCGTCTAAATAAACGGCATTCTCGAAGGCGTACTTATCAATGAGTTTGAAGGGGTTTATTCCAGAGGTTTCAGTGGTTGGTGTGATATCACCCGGATTGAATTTATAATAGATACTGTTAAGGCCATATTCTAATTTGAACTTATCGTTTAGATAATGTTTAAGGTCATATTTGACGTTGAAATTTCGAATACCCGATGTCCAGTCGAATTCGACGAAATTTAATTTTAAATCGTAATCATAGTCGGAGTAGATCAAGGACAGGTTTGAAAAGAGTTTATCAGAAAAGAGATGATTCCATCTGAAATTCAGTACAGCATTGCCATAGGAATTCTCAAAACTATCTGCAATTGCAAACACGTCCCTTCCGAAGTAGCCCGACAAATAAATACTATTATTGGGATCCAGTCTAAAATTCAATTTAGTGTTGAGATCATAGAAGTAGGCAATGTTTTTGACATCAAATAATGGTAGAAAAAAATGGGCATAACTTGTTCGTCCGCCGAATAAAAAAGCCCCTTTTTCTTTTTTGATTGGGCCTTCGGCCAGCAAGCGGCTCGAAATCAATCCCAGTCCACCGTTCATATGAAAGGAATTGCTATTTCCTTCTTTCTGATAAATATCGAGCACAGATGAAAGTCGTCCACCATATTTTGCAGGGATTCCCCCTTTATAAAGTTTAATATCTTTAATGGCATCAGGATTAAAAACTGAGAAAAAACCAAAAAGATGTGATGAGTTAAAAATCGTCGCTTCATCCAGTAAAATGAGATTTTGGTCTGCTGCACCACCCCTTACATTAAATCCGGAACTCCCTTCACCCGCGTTTGTAACTCCTGGTAAGAGGGTTATCGATTTTACAACATCAACTTCACCCAGGACAACTGGAAGTTGTTTGATTGTGTTTATTGAAAGCTTGTTCACACTCATTTGCGCATTACGAATATTGATGCGTTCGATATCCTGAGTTATAACAACTTCGTCTAAAAATTCGGTGCTTTCATTCAAAGCATAATTTCTAATTATATCTTTGTCGAGCACAATGAATTCCTCAATGGTTGCAAAGCCCAGATAACTTATAACAAACTTATATCTGCCTTCTGGAAGTGTTAGTGAATAAAACCCATATTCATTAGTTGTAGTTCCGGTTTTCTCCTCGGGGATCAGCATATTGACAGCAATCAAAGTTTCATTACTACTGGCGTCGGTTACGGTTCCACTTATGGTAAATCGTTCTTGAGCGTTGAGTACACTAAGAGCACAAAACATGATAATAGTTAGGACAATATCTTTCAATTCATAAGCATTTTTGACAAAAATAAAAAATGCCCATCGATCACGATGAGCATTTAACAAATCCTTATTATAGATCTATACATTTAAAATTTTATTAAATGTCTTATTTGGACGCATTGCCTTTTTTGCAAGGTTTTCATCGGGAAGATAATAACCACCAATATCTATGGGTTGGCCCTGAATAGTGTTTAGCGCCTCTATAATATCATTTTCGTTTTCTTTTAAAGCAGAATACATTGGAGTGAATACCGATTTTAATTCTTGATCAGCTGTTTGGGATGCCAGTGCTTCTGCCCAATATAATGTCAGGTAGAAATGACTGCCTCTATTGTCTAACTCTCCTGCTTTTCGAGAGGGGCCCTTTTTATTTTCAAGGAGTTTTTCAGTGGCGTCATCAAGGGTTTCACCCAGGACTTTAGCTTTTAAATTGGCATTCGTTTCTGCATAATGGTCTAGAGAAACGGCTAATGCCATAAATTCACCAAGCGAATCCCAACGTAAATGATTCTCCTTGACAAATTGCTGGACATGCTTTGGAGCAGATCCTCCGGCACCGGTTTCAAACAATCCACCACCATTCATCAGAGGTACAATTGAGAGCATTTTTGCACTGGTACCAACTTCCAGAATTGGGAAAAGATCGGTAAGATAATCTCGCAATACATTTCCGGTCACCGAAATGGTGTCCTTACCCTCCTTTATCCGTTGAAGCGTAAATTCGGTTGCAGCGATTGGTGATAAAATTCTAATATCAAGGCCGGACGTATCATGATCCGGTAAATAGGTGTTGACCTTTTTAATTATTTCGGCATCATGTGCCCTGTTTTCGTCCAACCAGAAAACTGCTGGTGTTTGAGATGCGCGTGCCCTTGAAACCGCTAACTTGATCCAATTTTGAATAGGCAGATCTTTTACCTGGCACATTCTCCAGATGTCACCTTTATCTACCGCATGTTCGATGAGAACCTGGCCGGAGGCGTCGATCACTTGAACTTTTCCATCTTCAGCAATCTCAAAAGTTTTATCATGAGAACCGTATTCTTCTGCCTTTTGTGCCATAAGTCCGACGTTAGGAACTGTTCCCATTGTTGTTGGATCGAAGGCACCGTGTTTTTTACAAAAGTCAATTGTTGCTGTATAAATACCGGCATAACTACTATCAGGGATAACGGCCTTTGTATCTTGTGAATTCCCTTCGGCATTCCACATCTGCCCCGAATTTCTTATCATCGCGGGTAAGGAAGCATCTATGATAACGTCACTTGGAACATGTAAATTGGTGATTCCTTTATCACTGTTGACCATTGCAATATCGGGCCCATGGTTAAATGCGATGTGTACATCATTTAAAATGTCGTCGCGTTCGGCTTCATTCAATGATTCCAAATTAGACAAGAGGTCGCCCAATCCATTATTCACATCAACACCAATATCATCTAAAAAATCACCGTGTTTTTCGAATACGTTCGAAAAATAGGTGCGAACAGCATGCCCGAATATTATGGGGTCGCTCACTTTCATCATGGTCGCCTTCATATGAAGGGAGAATAAAACATTTTGTTCCTTGGCATCGGCTATTTGTGCTTTTAAGAATTTTATAAGTGCGGCCTTGCTCATGACTGAGGCGTCAATGATTTCTTTTGCCATTAGCTGGAAACTGTCCTTGAGAACATGCACTTGACCGTTATTAGCCGTATGCTGGATCTTTACCGTAGTAGTCTCAGGAATAGTAACAGACTTCTCATTATGGGCAAAGTCACCATGGCTCATTGTAGCCACATGTGATTTGGAATCGGCTTTCCATTCGCCCATGGAATGCGGATTTTTTTTAGCATAATTCTTTACAGCTTTGGGTGCCCTTCTATCTGAATTACCTTCACGTAATACTGGATTTACCGCGCTGCCCTTGATCTTGTCATAACGATTTTTGATATTTTTTTCACTCTCTGTTTTTGGTTCATCCGGATAATTTGGAATAGGATATCCCTTTTTCTGCAGTTCTTCAATAGCTGCCTCCAACTGCGGAATGGACGCACTGATATTGGGTAATTTTATAATATTGGCTTCAGGTTCTTTTACGAGTTTTCCCAATTCTGAAAGAGCGTCTTCAACCTTTTGTTCATCAGATAGAAAATCGGGAAAGGTTGCCAGTATCCGCCCTGCCAGGGATATATCTTTTATTTCTATATTGATGCCTGCCGGTTTCAAAAAAGTACTTACAATTGGAAGGAATGAACGTGTTGCTAAAGCCGGGGCTTCATCGGTTATGGTATAAATTATTTTTGGCATGAATGAACTCAATTATTGGTTATTGAAGACAAAAAACCCGAGACATACGATCGAATTTTTGCTTTGCGAATATACGAAAATAGAACTATTAATTTGAACTTATATACGCGACATCTGAAGACAAATTATGAATAAATTTCTGGAAATTGTTGAGAAGGTAGATGTAAAGAATGATTAAAAAACAAAAGCCATATCATTTAGAACTTAATCTAGATTGATATGGCTTTCTTTGAAATAGCTTCGTTCGATCTATTTAACATTTCTGCTAACCTCAGATACCTGAATTTTCATCCTGCATCCTTTTCGAGCCAAACTCCCCCATTTCAATGAAACATTTCGTGTTGTAACTTTCAAAATGTATTGACATGTTACCAAAATGCTTCAGTAAGTTGCTTTCCTTGAAACGCCTTCTCCAGCATCTCGCTTGCGCAATCTACTAAATCCAACGTCTTGCATGTTCCACTCACACTCGTTTTCACTCCCGTAAGCTTCCTAAACTTTCCACTTTACCAGTTCATGTCTGCCTAAACATCCATCACTTCTTAAAGCTTCATGACCTCTCCGTTTTCACATGCATACACATGGTCTTCGAAATCTCAAAAAACAACTATATAAAGAACGTTTCTTTATCCGACTAAAGTAACTACTCGAAAGTAATTTAAAGTTCAGTTTGCACCACACTTTTTCCCTTAACCGTTCTGCTAATGTAATGTAAGAATTGATATTTGCAAATTTTTCACGGCATTAGATATCAACCATTTATGAACTGAGTTTATCAACATTTGTTAATAAAAAAAGCCCTGTAAAATCAGGGCTTTCAAATGATATTAAATGCTTATTAACTTCTTTTCTCTTTAATCCTTGCCTTCTTACCGGTAAGATCTCTAAAGTAAAATATACGCGCTCTGCGAACTTTACCTTTTTTATTGACCTCTACTTTTTGAAGAGCCGGCATATTGATTGGAAAGATACGCTCTACACCAATCGTTCCAGACATTTTTCTTATGGTAAATGTTTCTGAACTTCCTGTTCCACGTCTTTGCAAAACCACGCCTCTAAAGAACTGTGTTCTGGTTTTATTTCCTTCCTTGATCTCATAGTACACTGTGATCGTATCTCCTGCACTGAATTCCGGAAAATCTTTGCGTGTTACAAATTCGTCCTGAACAAATTTTAATAAAGATTCCATTGTTATTAATTTAATGGTTGATTCAAAATAACATTCACGGTTCTCGCCAGAGGTTAATCTGAAATTGAGTGCAAAGATAATTAATAATTGATAATCGACAATTATTAATCAGCTTTTTTAATATCCATAACCAGTATCAATATTCCTATACTTAAGGTCAAATATGAGAATCCTCGGGCTACAGTTATAAAGCCATTGACCCATAATAAGTCTTCCGAACCTCGGCGTGCTGCAAGAATAGGGGCCAGGATTCCGAAGCCAAATAAAAGTAGAAGGAGTAAACTTCCAACAAAAACCAATATAGTAGCGGGCGTCCTATTCCGAATAAAAAGAATCAGAGCTGCTATAAAAAATAAAAATGTACCGACAAAGGACAGCACTGATCCAATTGTAAATAAAGCTGTGTATTGATCCATAAAAAAGGTGTTATTCCAATAAGTCAGGCCGTCTTTCTTTAGTGCGTTTATAAGCCTCATCTTCACGCCATTTTTCTATTTCGGGGAAATTTCCACTAAATAAAACATCAGGAACTTTCCAGCCTTTATAGTCCCGAGGCCGCGTATAAATGGGCGGTGCCAATAAGTTATCCTGAAAGGAATCGGTGAGGGCAGAAGTCTCGTTTCCAAGTACTCCCGGAATTAATCGAATGACCGCATCACAAAACACGGCAGCTCCTAACTCACCTCCCGAAAGCACATAGTCGCCTATGGAGATCTCCCGTGTAATAAAATGATCACGAATCCGTTGATCCACACCTTTATAATGTCCGCATAGAATCATCAGATTCTGCTTTAAGGACATTTCATTAGCCGTGCCTTGATCTAAGCGGTTACCATCAGGCGTCATATAAATGATCTCATCATAGTCTCTTTCTGATTTCAATTTAGAAATGCATTTATCAACAGGCTCGACCATCATCACCATTCCTGCGCCACCACCGAATTGATAATCGTCCACACTTTTGTAATTATCGGAGGTATAATCGCGCAAATTATGAAAATGAACTTCCACCAAATTGGCCTTTATGGCACGTTTAAGAATGGATGCTTCAAACGGGCTTTTCAATAATTCAGGTAAAACGGTAATGATATCAATTCTCATAAATGCAAAGATGCAAATATTCGATCAGAATGAAAAAAGCCTTTAGCAAAATGCAAAAGGCTTTTTATAAATTTTAGAGATGATTCATATAATTATCGATTATTCACTCACGACTACGAATCCTGGTGCATTGACATCGGAATAACCTTTGTCCGACCAAATGGTGTCATTTGGTAAATAAACATCGCATAAAGACATAGATTTAGGTGATACAAATATTATGGTATTTGAAATTTGATCGCTGGATCCAAGGCCTAGTCCTGCATCGAATACCTTAAAATATACACGCCATCCTTCTTTCACATCTGGCATCTTGGTGTATACGCCTTTGGCTTTTGTAATTATTCCACCATAAACGGCCTCATTGCCATCTACTGTAACACATTCTGTAACTAGCTTAAAGCTAAAACTTGAATTTAAAGCGTCCTGCTTGATTTCGGCTCCGCCAGATTTGTCATTTCCGATTTGCGTTCCGTCCCAAGTAATGCTCATTGCATCTTTTTGGGGAGGCTTGAAATACCCCTCGGTATGTGGAAGATCAGGTACTCCGTCATAAGTAATATTCTCAATCGGACTTCCATAAGAAGCAACTGCTTCTAAACTTGAGGAACCGTCCATTTGATTTAAAACATACATAGTTTCCAATGATTGGTCTTGTATGGTTTCAATAGGCTCATCTACACTACAAGATGTCAATATAAATAACCCGGCTGCGATAGTTAAAATTAAATTTTTCATAATAAGACGTTTTAAGAGTTAATAATTAAATCAGAAGTGAGCGACTTGAGAAATTACTATTGATTCTGATCTTTAAAAAAGCTAAACAATTGGTGGGAACGAATGTCAGCGCGGTATTGGACTCCAGAATTTAATTGATCGCTGTAGCATCAATTCTTGAATGGTTTCTCGAATATATAATTTGAATGTACATACTACCAAACAAAAGCATAAAAAAGGATGAAATTGACTTTAAAATATATATCAAAAAGATCGATATAGTTGCAATATTTTAAATATTATCTTGGAAGCAGTTAAAATATGTAATCATTTATTAACAATTTAATATATTATATGAAGAATTGTAGAGTGTTTTTTTAATTGAAATTAATTTTGTAGACAAAAATGCCATGATTTTGATTATTTTATTAATAATTCATCATTTTTTTGAAAAAAAGATCGAATTAATGTAGAGTCAAACTAATTTAAAACGGCGGCTTAAATTCATCTGCTTTCAACCGATCTTTGAAACTAAACCGCTGTTAGCTATTCTTCCAGAAATAATGCAGATCGGGATCTTTTTTAAACGCCAATGCCTCGTAGAGTTTTTGAGCCGGATTATCAGTCTCGGTTTGAAGAGCCAATCCTTTGTAGTTGTTCTTTCTGCATAATTCTTTCGCCTTATCAATTAAAGCTGTACCAATTCCCTGACCGCGATAATTCTTTTCAATATAGAGGTCGTTCAATAATAACATACGTTGCATGGATACCGAAGAAAAGATAGGATATAATTGCACAAAACCAACAGCATTTTCATCGATGTAGGCCATATAAATAATGGACTCCTTAAGTTCAAACCTTTCGCTTAAGAATTGTTTTACGCCAATATAATCGGATGCCTGACGATAGAACATACGATAGCCATCGAATAAGGGGACCAGATCCGGAAGGTCTATTATATGTGCCTGTCTGATGATCATAATAAAAAAATCCGTAATGGAAATTTACGGATTTTTTAATTGTTCAAGTTGTTTTACATTACCCAATGCCTTTTTGCTTGTTGATTTCATCCTGCAATTGTCGTCGTACTTTTTGCTCTCTTTCAAGGGCAATCTTCCGATGCTCTTCAAATTCCAGTTCGGTTTCTTCGAGAGATCGTTTTGCGGCTTTAGTTACCGCATTACTGTTTTTAAACTTGAAGATAAAAAACAATAGCAATGCAAATAATCCGGCGATGATGGACCACATTAATGTATTATATCCTAATTTACTCATTTGCAATCCGAAAAGGGCCATACTGTCCTTTTCTTTGTTGGTATCTTCAAGAGTTGATTGTGTAGAGCTCAAATTCGTTTTGAGTTCATCGATCTCTTTCTGTTGTGTCGTTACTGTAGATTTTGTTTGATCCAGCTGATCTTGAATCGCCTTGATAGAATCTATCGTATGCGCCTTCAATGTATACAGCCATTCTCGTCTAACGACCTTATAGATGCGACCGCGTTCATCCCGGTAACGATTTGATTTCTGAATAACATATTCAAATTGATTGTCAATAGAGCCGCTATCCAGGGATAATTGCTGCTCACTGGACGTATTGGACTGTGCGTTGATTAAAGCTGGACTAATGAATAGAAAAATTAATAGCGTTGAATATTTTAAATAATTCATTCGAGGGTTATTTTGGTTGCCGTAAAATGTAGAGCAATATAAATATTAAATCTTTAAGCTTACTAATGTAGGTCTTAAAAATATACGTTGATTCCTAAATTGTGGATTACAAGGTCTTAATAATATGTAAAACGTCTCACCTTGGCAATATATTTTGCAAGACGAATCACCTGATGGCTATAACCATATTCATTATCGTACCAGATATATAAAATAATATTTTTCCCATCCTCGCGAACTATGGTTGCCTTACTATCATAAATGGCTGGAGCTGAGCTGCCAACAATATCGCTTGAAACCAATTCATCGCTTAGTTCAAATTTTATTTGTTCAACCAGGTCGCCTTCTAACGCATATTTCTTAACCATTGCATTGACACCATCGACCGATGTTTTATTTTCCAGTTCTATATTCAAGATAGCCAAAGACCCGTTTGGAACCGGAACCCGAATCGCGTTGGAAGTCAATTTTCCTTCAAGAGTTGGCAAGGCTTTGGCAACTGCCTTTCCGGCACCGGTTTCGGTAATTACCATATTTAAAGCTGCTGCGCGACCCCGTCGATATTTTTTATGCATATTATCAACCAGGTTTTGATCATTTGTATAGGCATGAATCGTTTCCAGATGTCCGCTTTTTACACCAAAGGAATCTTCAATCACCTTCAGAATCGGGGTAATCGCATTGGTTGTACAGGAGGCTGCTGAAAATATTGAGAGCTCATCCGGTTGATGATCTTTTTGATTAACGCCATAAACAACATTAGGAACATTGCCAAGGCCGGGTGCTGTTAATAAAACCTTATCAATACCCTTGGCTTTTAAATGACGTCCCAATTCCTCTTCAGACCTGAATGCCCCGGTATTATCAATGACAAGCGCATTATTTATCCCATGCATCGTATAATCTATATCCTCCGGTTTATTGGCAGAGATTACCTTGACTGTAGTCCCGTTGATGATCAAGGCTTCCGATTTCAAATCGGCAATAACGGTCCCTGGAAATTCGCCATGAACAGAATCATTTCGTAATAATGAGGCCCGTTTTTCCAATATCGTCTCATTGATATCTCCACGAGTAACGATGGCCCTCAATCGCAACTGACTGCCTTTTCCGGTCCTCGTCATCAATTCCCTGGCGACAAGCCTTCCAATTCGGCCGAAACCATATAATACAACATCCTTGGGAGTAATATCGATGTTGTTTTTGGCATCCTTCAATTTCTCAGCCACGAATGCGGTTGCTGTATTATACTTCTCATCTTCAAGATGGTATTCATAGGTCAATTTACCAATATCGAGTTTCGCCGGAGGAAAATCTAAGGTTTTGATGGCCTGTGCAATTTCTACCGAATCAAAAATGGATATGGGTTTTTGAACAAATTCTCCGGCATATTCATGAAGATTCAGGATCTGACTCACATTTCGATCGATCAATTGATTTCGAAACAGAACGATTTCAATGGAATTATCATACCATAGATCACTTACAATTTTTATGAATTCAACTGTAGCTCTTCTACGATCTGCCTGAAATGCTAATTCTTTTTCATAAGTTTCATTAAAACTCATTTTGAGTGGTTTTGGGTTCCAAAAAAGTTATCGGAACAATTTTGCCGCAAAAGTAATATTTTTCAAACGTTTTCGTAAGCTAATTTCAAAAAAAATAAAACCCTCAATTCGAATTCCAAATTGAGGGTTATTAAGGTTGATTTATTGAAAAAATCAGAGTCCGAAACTATAGCGTTCGCGTTCCCCGTTTTTATTGATAAGTTCGATCGTTATCGGATCAGTTGATGCTCTTTTATTGATAATGGATTCAACATCATCAATCGAGTAAATTTTTTCACCATCTATTGCAGTGATGATAACACCTTCGTGAATACCAACTTTATTCCAATAACGGTTATAATAATCGATCGACGTTAAAAGTGCCAGTTTTACGCCATAATCTGTACCATACCGTTTCAACTCCTGCTTGGAAGCTTTTTTAAGAGTACCTAGCTGAGGTACGATGAAGGTCAGATTTTTAATAAGCGTTACCGGAATAATTTTTTCTGTTCCGTTTCTTAATAGTGTGACCTGCACCACATCGTTTGGCCGTTTTGAGCTCAGAAAACCTCTCATGTCCGAAAACTTGCTTATTTCAATATTGTCTAATTTCTTAATGACATCACCGTTTTTCAAGCCTGCTCTTTCAGCCCCCGAATCAGACTCAACAGAGCTTACAAGGAAACCTTCGGTTTCTGAAATACCATTCTCCTCGGCTGCTAAACTGTTCAAGGCAATGCCCGTAATTCCGAGTATTCCATTTTGCACATTTCCAAATTCTAATATGTCTTGAACAACTTTTTTAGCAATGTTGCTTGGGACCGCAAAAGAATAGCCAACATAATTTCCAGTTTCCGATGTTATGGCCGTATTAATCCCGATCAGATCACCATTGGTGTTCACCAAGGCGCCACCCGAATTTCCACGATTCACCGCAGCATCGGTTTGTATAAAGGATTGTGTATTTCGCCCGGACAGATCTCTGGATTTAGCACTGATAATTCCGGCCGTCACGGTTGATGTGAGATTGAACGGATTTCCTACGGCAAGAACCCATTCCCCTATTTTAGCAGTATCGGAATCACCAAAAGTCGTATATGGCAAATCCTCATCTGAATCCACCTT
>JABDLA010000135.1 GCA_013001965.1 Flavobacteriaceae bacterium
GGATTTAATGTTTCATGGCGTTGGAGCGATGATTTCTTCTGGGAAGCAGCCTTTGGAGATGGAAATGTTCCTGCCTATCATACGGTCGATGCTCAAATCAATTTGAGGGTCCCTAGTTTAAAATCCACTTTTAAAGCGGGAGCTACAAATGTTTTAGGTGATGAATATTTTACCGCCTTCGGAACCGGATTTATCGGATCGATGTACTATGTTTCTCTTGTAATCAATAATTTATAATTAAACTTTTAATACACAGTTATGAAAATTAAATATATATGGTTGTTATTCATTGTATTCGGCTTAACGGCTTGTGTCAATGATGACAATTCAATGACTATGGAACCAGCGGTTGAATTAACCGCAGGATCCGCTGATTTTTCAAAGTTTGTTGCGGTTGGAAACTCTCTTACTGCCGGATTTACCGATAATGCCTTATTTATCGCCGGGCAAAACAATTCGTTTCCAAATATCTTAGCACAGCAATTTGGACTATTAGGTGGCGGAGCTTTTGCACAGCCTTTGATGAATGATAATTTTGGTGGGATGTCTCTTGGAGGAACGCGAATTTTAAATCCGCGTTTAGTGACTACCGGAGGTGCACCATTACCGCTTGAATCGGTAATTGGCCCAGTGATGCCAACCACAGATTTACTTGTTAATAATCCTACAGGGCCATTTAACAATATGGGCGTTCCGGGAGCACGCAGCTTAGAGTTACTGGCGCCAGGCTATGGGAACCTTGCTAATTTCCCTGCTGCAGCCAATCCTTATTTTATTAGAATGACAGGGGCAACTCCCGATGCTACCGTTTTAGAAATGGCTTTGGCGCAGGCACCAACTTTCTTTTCACTTTGGATAGGAAATAATGATGTATTGGGATATGCAACCTCAGGAGGAGACGGATCGAGCCCATTAACGGATGTTCCTACATTCACTGGGGCTTACAATGCGATTGTTGGAGCACTCGCAGGATCAGGAGCAAAAGGCGTTGTTGCAAATATACCAGATGTTACAACTATTCCGTTTTTTACATCAGTTGTACATAATGAATTAGATCCTTCAGATCCGGCTTTTGCACCGCAAATTCCGGCCTTGAATGCTGCCTATGCGCCCTTGAATGCTGCATTTGATTTTCTCGGTGTTCCGGAACGAAAGGTTGTGTTTTCTGATACCGAGGCGAGTGCAATGGTCATTCATGATGAATCTTTGGCCAACATAAGTGCGCAGTTAAATGCGGTACTTCAGGGTGGTGGTTTGGATCCTTTAACAGCCGGTCTTTTAGCGGCTCAATACGGGCAATCCAGACAAGCGAATGAAACCGATCTTTTTACACTTCTCAGTGGTTCGGTTATAGGAACCTTAAACGAAACTTATTTTAACCAGTTGCTAATGCTGGGTGTCCCGGCGGCAACTGCTGGACAATTGGCCGTTAATGGTTTAACCTACCCTATGGAAGATCAACATGTATTATTGCCATCTGAGCAATTAGAAGTTAAAACGGCGACCGATGCCTTTAACAGTGTCATTGCAGCCGCAGCCGGACAATCGGGATTAGGATTGGTTGATGCGAATGCTTTATTAACTGAATTGGCAACAGGTGGAATTGCATCAGATGATTTTATTTTGACATCAGATCTCGTATTAGGAGGTGCCTTTTCTTTAGATGGCGTTCATCCTAATTCAAGAGGCTATGCATTGATCGCCAATGAATTTTTAAAAGCGATCGATGCAGCATACGGATCAACCTTTTCTGAATCCGGAAACCTGGTTGATATAGGAGATTACCCGACCAATTTTTCGCCTTTATTACAATAACATAATTCAAAATAAATGTATGAGAACCCGGAATTTACTTCCGGGTTTTTTCATTTTAATGATAGCCATTTTTAATTCGAAAAAAAGGATTCAAAATTCAATGAATATTTGATGGTATTTATGCTTTATTTTTAATTAAAAAATATATCTTTGCAGCCAGAAAAACGAACGGTTTTTTCGATTAAAATTTAAGCAAAACAATAAACATAAAAGTAATGTCAAAAGTTACAGGTAAAGTTGCATCAATTGTAGGTCCGGTTATCGATGTTGAATTCGGTTCGGCTGATGATCTTCCGAAGATTTATGATTCATTAGAAATAAACAGGCCCGATGGCTCGGTATTAGTTCTTGAAGTACAATCTCACATTGGTGAGGATAGTGTGAGAACTATTGCCATGGATTCAACAGATGGTTTGAGCAGAGGGACTCAGGTAAATGCTACAGGAGCTCCAATTCAAATGCCAATTGGTGAAGAAATTTACGGACGCCTTTTTAATGTTATTGGTGACGCCATTGACGGATTAGGAAACTTACCTAAAGCTGGGAAAGACGGCCTCCCAATTCACAGGGAAGCACCGAAATTTGAAGATCTTTCGACATCGACTGAAGTTTTATTTACTGGTATTAAAGTAATCGATCTTATTGAACCTTACGCTAAAGGTGGAAAAATCGGACTGTTCGGTGGAGCCGGAGTTGGAAAAACGGTATTGTTGATGGAATTGATCAATAATATTGCGAAAGCCCACGGTGGACTATCAGTGTTTGCCGGAGTTGGTGAAAGAACACGTGAAGGAAATGATCTTCTTAGAGAAATGTTGGAATCTGGAATCATCAAGTATGGTGATGACTTTTTACACTCCATGGAAGAAGGCGGATGGGATCTGAAGAAAGTCGATAAAAAGGCGATGAAAGAATCTAAAGCTGCTTTCGTTTTCGGACAAATGAATGAGCCTCCGGGAGCACGTGCGCGTGTTGCCCTTTCAGGACTGACTGTTGCCGAATATTTCCGTGATGGAGCTGGTGACGGACAAGGCAAGGATGTGCTTTTCTTCGTCGATAATATTTTCCGATTTACCCAGGCTGGATCTGAGGTGTCTGCCCTACTTGGTCGTATGCCATCTGCGGTAGGATATCAGCCTACACTGGCTACAGAAATGGGAGCGATGCAGGAACGAATTACTTCGACTAAGAAAGGATCCATTACTTCAGTTCAGGCGGTTTACGTACCTGCAGATGATTTAACCGATCCGGCACCTGCAACAACCTTTGCTCACTTGGATGCTACAACAGTATTGAGCCGAAAAATTGCTGAGCTTGGGATTTATCCGGCCGTGGATCCATTGGATTCAACATCACGTATTTTAACTGCTGATGTATTAGGTGATGAGCACTATGATTGTGCACAGAAAGTAAAAGAGCTATTACAACGTTACAAAGAATTACAAGATATCATCGCCATTCTTGGAATGGAAGAATTATCGGAAGAAGATAAAATGGCCGTTGGTCGCGCACGACGTGTACAGCGTTTCCTTTCTCAACCTTTCCATGTAGCAGAGCAATTTACCGGAATCCCCGGTGCATTGGTTGACATTAAAGAAACTATCAAAGGATTTAATATGATCATGGATGGAGAATTGGATCATTTGCCAGAAGCTGCCTTTAACCTGAAAGGGACAATCGAAGAAGCCATTGAGGCCGGTGAGAAAATGCTTGCTGAAGCCTAATATTTAAAAAAAACAACCTATGTTTTTAGAGATTGTAACACCGGAAGCCACCTTATTCAAAGGAGAAGTTACAAGTGTAGCTGTTCCCGGGGTCAATGGTGAGTTTGAAATGCTAAAAGATCATGCGCCTATAGTTTCCCTGTTGAAAGAAGGTCATGTTAAGTTATACGGTGATATTCAACTTGAAGAAGAAGTAGAAGATCGCTTTACCAAAGAAGACCGAGGTGTATGGCTGGCCATAAATTCAGGAACGATCGAATTAAAGGATAATAAAGTAATTGTCTTAGCGGACTAATTTCATAATAAGAACATTCTGAAACGCGAAACTTAGGTTTCGCGTTTTTTTGTTTAAAGTACCTTCGCTTTGATCTTTTTCCATAAACGAATTAAAATATATCCTGCTATTAGTGCTGTCAGTGAGAGCATCAATGCATTGGTATATTGCCCGTAGATAAAATAGCCTGTGGCGAACATGACGCTGTAGATCATCCCGCAGCCTACCAGCATGGCCTTTATTCCTGATGGTACGCTCCAGCCTTCATTATCATCTACAAGTTCAATATTGTCTTGTCTAGCTTCAGTAACAATTTTATTCCAGCCGGGGCCTCCAGGTTGTATCCTGTGATAAAAATTTTGAAGTACTTCTTTGCGTTCGGCCCGGGTTAAAAAAGTTACCGTTACCCAAACAATTGTAGTCACTAAAACGATCATGGGAAACTTTGCCCAGCCAGGCATCAATCCTTCATCTCCAAAACAATAATCTCCAAAGGACGAGAAATTCAATAGCACTGAAACGAATCCCGAAACAAACATCGCAGCAATTTCACTCCATGCATTGATACGCCACCAAAACCATCTTAAGATAAAAATCAGGCCGGTCCCTGCTCCAAACATGAGGATAATGTCAAATAACTGAAGGGCATTGGTGAGTACTAATGCCAAAAGGGCACTAAATATCATAAGGACCACAGTTGAAATTCTACCAACGGCCACAAGCTCCTTTTCAGAGGCGTCCTTTTTGATCTGTTGTTTGTAAAAGTCGTTCACAATATAGGAGGACCCCCAATTCAAATGGGTTGATATCGTACTCATGTAGGCTGCGACAAGAGAGGCTAAAACCAATCCCAACAACCCATGAGGCAGTTTGGTGAGCATGGCCGAATAGGCCAGATCATGACCCAATTTATCAGCGGTAACATTAGGAAATGTTTCCTGTATACTCGCCAGGTCGGGAAACATTACTAAGGAAGCCAGTGCCACAATGATCCATGGCCATGGACGGAGTGCATAATGCATAATATTGAAAAAGAAGGTCGCTCCAATGGCGTGATTTTCATTTTTCGCGGCCAGCATCCGTTGCGCAATATAGCCACCTCCTCCAGGTTCGGCCCCAGGGTACCAGGAACTCCACCATTGTACAGCAAGTGGAATGATGAGCAGAGTTATCAAGGCTTCTTTATTACTGAAATCCGGCAGAATATTTAATTTGTCTGCCACATTCTCGTGTTGCAATAGTGCTTCCAATCCGCCTACTTCCGGTAGTCCCACAACATAATATGCGGCTCCAATGGCTCCTGCCATTGCGGTAAAAAAGAGAATGAAATCGGTATAGATTACCCCTTTAAATCCACCCAATGCGCTAAAAATAACCGTGATCACACCGGCGTATACAACGGTTTCCCAGGGCTGTAAACCCAACATGACGCTGCCTATTTTGATGGCTGCCAAAGTCACAGCCGACATGGCTAAAATGTTGAATATGATTCCTAAATAAATTGCCCGGAATCCTCTTAAGAATTTTGCCGCCCCGCCGCCATATCGCAGTTCATAAAACTCAATATCGGTATTGACCTTTGACTTTCGCCAGAGTTTCGCATATACAAATACCGTTAGTAGGCCGGTAATCAAAAAGGCCCACCACACCCAATTTCCGGATACGCCGTTATTACGTACAATGTCGGTTACAAGATTGGGCGTATCGGTAGAAAATGTAGTTGCCACCATCGAAACACCTAGGAGCCACCATGGCATATTTCGTCCGGACAGGAAATATTCGGCAGAACTTTTTCCTGATTGTTTGGAAACATAGATCCCGATAAATAAAGTGATTGCAAAAAAAGCGAAAATGAGTATAAGATCGAAGGTCGACAGATCTATCATTGTAAAGTGTTATTTTTTGATGTTCTAATTCAAACGCCAAAACAGGATTTCCCAATCGTGTTCATTAGAGCGATATGAATATAAGATTTTAAATCCAATTGCATAATGCGCATTTAATGATCTTATATTGGATTTATCCACCTGGGTAATAATGAGATCAAATTGTGATTTAAGTACCAATTTCATCTGTTGATATAAGCCTCTAAAGATCCCTTGTTTCCGATAGGCTTTATCAATACATACCTGACCCATTATGATGTATGAGATTGTTTTTTCAATTTTTTTTTCGATCTGCCCGAACATGGATTTAAGAACCTCAATATCGTTTTTGAAAGACCGATCCATACAGAGCGTATAGCCTATAACTTTATCGGAATGTTTGGCAATGATATGAGGGCATTTGTCATTCATGGCCTTTAATATATCATAGTCATGATGAACGGTTACGAAGCCTTCGCTTTGCTTTTCTTCATTGGAAATTTCTGTTGGTAAATTTATGCGCTGGAGGTTTAGGATTTGATTCAACTCTTCAGCCGTTTCTGCCCTTTTATAAATAATAGCGCTCATAATTCAAGATGATTCAGCTGCTTAATGGATTTCAGTTCGACCTTCAAGTCCTGGAACATAGTAACGATACTGCTCAGCTTGAGTTCGTTCTCATCATACTCCTGTGTATTGATACAGCAGGTGAATTCCCAGAGTTCCAAAACATCTTTTATCTTCACCCTATAGGGTGCGTACAGCTTATTATCGGAATGCAGTATAAGCGATTGTTCTTCTTCAATACGGTTATAGACGCGCTTATAGACCAGGCCGTCGTCTTTGGTCAATACGATATAAGTCCGCCCGTCTTTGAGCTCGTTAATATCTTCAATGTATTTAGCCACTACAAAGGCACCATCCTTTACGGGCAGCATGGAATCCCCTTTTATAGGAAAGGCGCGGTGTGTCCCTGTTGGGAGAAATGGCAGTTTTATCTTCTGAAGTTGCTCGATATACTCAGGATCGGCATAGCCCTGCAGATAGCCCGCCGATGCTTTTGCCGGAATGATCTCTATAAGATCCTCATTGGCCTCATCAACGGTAATAGGAAATAATACCCGTTTATTGCCTACATCTATAAATGAGGTGTCTTTTGCCAGCCTCAGGTCATTTTTGACCAGGATGTCTATAGGAATGTTGAAATAATTGGAGAGGTCGATCAATCGTTCGATCGATGGCTCCGACCGCCCTTCTTCATAAGAGCCTATGACAGAGCGTGTCCAGCCCAGCTCTTCTGCAAATTGCTCTTGTGAAAAGTTTTTCAAAACCCTTAAGTGCCGAATATTTGCCTGTATTTTTCTCATTTGCTACAAATATAAGCAATCACAACTACATATTGTAGTTAATTTTGTTAAATCTAAAGATGTATATCAATTGTCATACATATTACAGTTTGCGTTATGGGACTATAAAGCCCGAGGCTTTGCTTGCCATAGCTTCTGAAAACGGCCTGCAGACACTGGCGCTAACTGACATTAACAACACCTCAGCCTGCCTTGATTTTGTACGTTTATCATCAAAATACAAAATCAAGCCGGTCCTTGGTGTCGATTTTAGAAATGGCGCACAACAGCAATTCATCGTGATTGCCAAGAACAATAAAGGCTTTCAGGAGATCAATGCTTATCTATCACAGTTTCTTCATCACCATGATCTCAAAATTCCTGAAGCCCCCAACCGGACATTTGAAGATTGTTATGTCATCTATCCCTATCGGCATGATAAAACATACGTCCTCAAACCCAACGAGTTTCTGGGCATTAAGCCACAGGATCTCAACAAACTCAAGTTTTCAAAATGGAACAGCCATCGGGCGAAATTGGTCGTCCTGCAAACCGTGTCTTTTCAAAATAAGAAAGGCTTCAATACCCATCGCCTGTTACGTGCTATCGACAATAATACGTTGCTGAGCAAGCTTCCTAAAAGCGAGCAGGGCCGGGAGACCGATGTCATGTTGCCCTATGACGATTTGTGCGACACCTACGAAGAATTCCCCGAACTCATCAAGAATACCAACCGCCTTCTCGAACATTGTTCCATCAGCTTCGATTTTTCACAAACCACACCCAACAACCAACGCTGCTATACCAATAATGAGATCTTAGATTACAAACTGCTGGAAAAATTAACCTATGAAGGATTGAATTACCGCTACAAGCATCCCGATAAAACCGTTTACGGCCGTATTGAAAAAGAACTGAATATCATTAAGGAAAAAGGCTTTGTCTCCTATTTTTTGATCAACTGGAGGATCTTAAAATATGCGCGCAGCAAAGGCTATTTTTATGTGGGTCGTGGCAGTGGCGCCAATAGTATTGTTGCCTATTTACTGCGTATCACTGATGTTGACCCCGTAGAACTCGACCTCTATTTTGAACGCTTTATCAATCTCTACCGGAAGAATCCACCCGATTTCGATATTGATTTCTCATGGACAGACCGTGATGACATTACCGAATTCATTTTCAAGCGTTTTAAGCATACCGCACTCATTACCGTTTACAACACCTTCAAATTCAGGGCTTCGGTTAGGGAATTGGGAAAGGTCTTTGGCTTGCCAAAAGCCGAAATGGATGTGCTCACCAGAGGGAAATACAATTTTAAAAGTTTAGACAAGCTATCCCAACTGGTTTTGGTCTACAGTCAGTATATTCAGGGCTTTCCGAATTATTTGGGTATTCATGCCGGCGGTATCATTATTTCTGAAAAACCCATTCATTATTATACGGCTACTTTCATGCCTCCAAAAGGCTTTGCAACCACACAGTTTGATATGGTAGCCGCAGAAGATATCGGCCTTTATAAGTTTGATATTTTGAGTCAGCGTGGCCTGGGAAAAATCAAAGAGACCGTCGATATCGTCGCTTATAACCATCCTGAACAGTCGCCTATAGACATCCATGACATTAAGCGTTTTAAACAGGATCAACGCATCAAGGATCTTTTGAGAAACGCCAAAGCCATTGGTTGTTTTTATGTGGAATCCCCTGCCATGCGCATGCTGCTCAAAAAATTGCAGGTCGATAATTATTTGGGCCTGGTGGCGGCGAGTTCGGTCATTCGTCCCGGTGTTTCGAAATCGGGGATGATGCGTGAATATATCATGCGCTATCGCTATCCCGAAAGGAGAAATGACGCTCATCCCGTATTGCTTGATATCATGCCCGACACATACGGCGTTATGGTCTATCAGGAAGATGTGATCAAGGTAGCTCATCATTTTGGTGGATTGAATTTAGGCGAAGCCGATATGTTGCGCCGTGGTATGTCGGGCAAGTTTCGCTCACGTGAAGAATTCCTTAAGGTGAAACAACAGTTCTTCGATAACTGTAAACGCGATGGCAAAGCCGATGATCTTACCAAAGAGGTTTGGCGGCAAATTGAAAGTTTCGCAGGCTATGCTTTCGCTAAAGGGCATTCGGCTTCCTATGCTGTGGAAAGCTACCAAAGCCTTTTCTTAAAAGCATACTATCCGCTTGAATATATGGTAGCCACCATCAATAATTTTGGTGGTTTTTACAGAACCGAGCTTTACGTCCATGAAGCCAGGATGCATGATGGCATCATAGAAGCACCATGCATTAACAGCAGCTATAACCAAACCATTATTAAAGGAAAGACCATTTATCTGGGCTTTATGTTCCTGCATGCTTTTGAGACCAAGACCATTAAACGCATACTTACCGAGCGTGAAGACCACGGTCTATTTAAAAGCCTGGATGATTTTATTGAGCGTGTTCCCATATCTATAGAACAGATAGCCATTCTTATCAAGATCAATGCCTTTCGGTTTACGGGCATTAATAAACGTGAACTGCTTTGGGAGGCCCACCTAAAGATCAGCAAGACCGTCATTCAGGAGCATGTCATTACCCTATTCAAAACCCGGCGGATCAATTATAAAACACCTCAATTGCTGAGTACTGCCCTGGAAAATGCCTTTGATGAGATCGAACTTTTGGGCTTCCCGTTGTGCAATCCCTTCAGCCTGTTATTAGAGCCTCCAAAAAATCGGCTAAAGGCCAAAGAGCTTTTGCAATACAAGAACAAGATCGTCACTGTTGAAGGCTATTTGGTTACCACAAAAACCACAACGACCTCAAATAAAAAGATGATGCATTTTGGCACCTTTCTGGATCGTGATGGTGATTTTATAGATACTGTTCATTTTCCTCCGGTGGCTGCTAAATTTCCCTTCAGGGGGCGTGGTATCTATAAGATCCGTGGGCGCGTATTGGAAGAATTCGACTGTGTGAACATAGAAGTTATGGCCATGTACAGACTTGCAATTATAGAAGACCCCAGATATGCCGAAGTTAAAAAACCACTAACAGCATGATCTTTTCAAACAGAGCCATAGTGCATATGGACCTGGACACTTTTTTTGTGTCCTGCGAGCGTTTGTTGGATAGCAGGCTCATAGGAAAACCTGTGCTCATTGGCGGCACTTCCGATCGTGGTGTGGTAGCTTCATGCAGTTATGAAGCCCGCACTTTTGGTATTCATTCGGCCATGCCCATGCGTATGGCCAAACAACTCTGTCCCGAAGCCATCATCTTAAGAGGAAACTCTGGCGTGTATACCAATTTTTCAAAGAATGTCACCGAGGTCATTAAAGAAAGTGTCCCGCTTTATGAAAAGTCGTCTATTGATGAGTTCTATATCGACCTTACAGGCATGGATAAATTCTTTGGTTGTCATAAATTGGCTTCTGAGTTGCGTCAGCGCATCATTAAAGAAACCGGTTTGCCCATTTCCTTTGGATTGTCTATCAACAAAACCGTTTCAAAAATCGCCACCGGCGAGGCCAAGCCTAACAACCAAATTCAAATCAGCAAAGGGACAGAAAAACCCTTTTTAGCACCTTTATCGGTGAAGAAGATCCCCATGGTTGGCGAGGTCACTTACAAATCACTCTGTGACCTGGGCGTAAAACGCATTAAAACCGTTCAGGACATGCCTATGGAACTGATGCACAAAGTACTTGGGAAAAACGGCCTGAGCATCTGGAAAAAAGCCAATGGTATAGACAACAGCCCGGTCATGCAATACCACGAACGCAAATCGATCTCTACCGAACGCACCTTCGATAAAGACACCACCGATGTCCATAAGCTCAAAAGCATCGTCATGGCCATGACCGAAAATCTTGCCTATCAGTTACGGCGCGGTAATAAATTGACAGCTTGTATTACCTTTAAGATCCGCTACTCCGATTTCCAAACCTATACCCAGCAGCAGCGTATTCCGTATAGCGCTATGGACCATAGTATTGTTCCTGTGGTTCTCAGCCTCTTTAAAAAACTCTATAACAGGCGGCTGTTGGTGAGGCTCGTTGGGGTGAAGTTCAGCCACCTGGTAGAAGGCGGCCACCAGGTCAATTTATTTGAAGATGATGAAAAATATTTGAACCTCAGCCAGGCCATCGACAGGATGCGTGAGCGTTACGGCGATCGATCGGTCATCAATGCGGCTGGTATGGATGCCAAAAGCATCAGCCGATGGAATCCCTTTACAGGTGAACCGCCACCATTACTGGCGAATAGACGACGATAAAATTATTCCTTAGAGTCAAGCCATTCTGCCCTGGCTATCTCCTGTTTGACGGTTAAATCCAAACCGTTTTCTTCAAAAAGTGAAATTGTGTAAGCTGGGTCTTTTTTAAAAATGACTATAGTTTCTTTTCTTAAGCCAAAACGCTCAAAAACAACATCCAATTTATACCCAGGTTTTGCTGCACTAACAATTTTGTTAAAATCCAGAAATTCATTAAAAATCGTTTTCCCTGCCTCAATTATTTTATCCCCTTTTTCCAGGCCTGCAATATAGGCCGGTGAATCGATCCTGGGGTTGGATGTAATGATCCCCTTTTCTACTATGGCACCAAAGTAAACTTTGTTGGCATCCTGAGTTAATGTCACGCCAACTCTTTCAAATAAGCGTTTGAAATCAGGCATCTCGCTTTTATGGATATAGTTGTTGAAGAACCAATCGCCAAAATCTTTACCTACATAATCGTTCAAGGTGTTTTGTAGATCTTGAATGGTATAGGGTTTTTCGGTTTTTCCAAATCGAGACCAAACCAGTTTCATATAATCATCCAGATTCAATCCCAATTCCCGAAGCGATAAATCTAAGGCCAGACCCAGCATTTGTCCGTAGGAATAATAGGAGATAAAAGTATTATCTCTATTATGTTGATCGACCGCTTTTGCGGCATCAACAAAAGGTGCCTGGTAGCTCATTTCAATGGGGTTATAAAAACGGCGTCCCGGGAAATTCCAAACGTAATTAAAAGTGCCTGTCATTCCTTCTAAATAATCTTCCTTGCCTATCAATCCAGCTCTGCAACGTGTTAACCCACTATAGTAGTTCGTAAAGCCCTCGGCAAACCAAAGTTCACCACTCATATCGGCAGCCGAAAAATCGAAAGGTTCTAATGATTGTGGACGTATCCGTTCCACGTTCCAGACATGAATAAATTCGTGGGACACACTGCCTAAGTTTCGACTCATACCTTCATTTGCAAGGGATCGTGTCGTAGTTAAAACCGTTGAATTCCTATGTTCCATGGCATCGCCGGTAACATTGGGTAGATAACAAGCCAGGAAAGAATATTCACCATAATCGAATTTGGGTAATTCACCAAATATCCCCTTTTGTTGGAGTACAATTCGCTTTACTTTGCCAAAATAGGAGTCCAGTTCTTCATCACTGCCATTATGATGCAGAACAAAATTTATCTTTTGTCCGTCAAGCTCAAAAGAACGCACATCATGATCGCTTATTTCCACCGGACTATCCATAAAATATTGAAAATTAGGAGCACGGTAGGTGTCATCTGATACTTTCTCAAGCTGCGTAGCGATTTTCCAATTGAGATCTTCACGAACATCAAAGGTCACATGGATTTCATCCGCTGCCAAACCTGGAACATACATAAAGGTGGGCGGAATATTTAAATGTGCATGCGTTTCATCGATCTGGGCATAGGTCCCATCGCCATGATTGGCAAATAAAGTATAACTAACATTTAGAGTGCCGTCATGTCCTGACACATGCCAGGAATAGGGGTCTGGTCTGCTTGTATTCAGAATATTTCCTTTGCCATCGGTGGCTTTCACATTGTAAACATTCTTCACAAATTCATGAAGGGCATATCTTCCCGGAGACGTTCGGGCCATTCTGAATTCTACAACCTCCTCCTTTAAATTGGTAAATGTTGCGCTAATTTCAGCCTCATGATGAACAGCATTTTCAAATGAAATAGTGTATGCGGTTGATGGCTGAGCAATCGATAACTGACAAGCCCCTATAACAATGATAAAATGAATAATTCCTTTCATTAGAACATAATTAAAAGGCTAAGATACTATTTTTGAAAGCGGAGAAATTTAAAATTAAATAGTTAGAAGGCGTCAATTCTCATTTAAATCCGGTTCAAGAAGGTCAATTTTTTCATTGGTTTCCTTAATGGTCACAAAGAGTTTTTCATAGGTCCAAATACCATCTTCTTTCGTACCCTTCACTTCAATGGTCGCGGCTCCTTTGGGCCCTCTTAAAGGAATTTTAATATCCACTCTTCCCGATTCATTCTTAAAGTTGACCGTTCCCTCCATAAAGCCATCTGTTTTAATGGGCTCTCCCAGGATCTCCATGAGTTCAGGGCTATTTATCGATTCTTCAACAGCAAATTCATAGGGTTCTGAACCCTTAAGGGCTTCCGATACGCCAAAAATTGCAGCGCCAACCCCAAAAATAAACAACAGAATAATTGTAAGGCATCCGCCAACGGGCAAAAGCCATGGCCAATTTCTCCCAAACCAACTTTTTTGATGCTGATGTTCCATAATAATTTAGACTACTTAAAGATATGAATAGCGCGTTGAATTTTGTGCCTTCTATCAAAAAATATCTATTTCGTTTTCTTAAATTTGATTCGCTAAACAGAAAGCTTTGAAATTAAACCTTCAGGATATTCCTCGAGTCGAAACCATAAGCAAGGAGGATTTTATAAGATATTATTTTAAACCGCAAAAGCCGGTGGTTATCGAGCGATTTGTTGAAGAATGGCCGGCAGTAAAAAAATGGAGCCTCGATTATATGAAAGCGGTTGCGGGCGAAAAGACCGTGCCGCTTTATGATGATCGTCCTGTTGATTATAATGATGGGTTCAATGAACCGCATGCCAAGATGAAGATGAGTGAATATATTGATCTTCTAAAGCGTGAGCCTACTAAGTATAGGATTTTTCTTTGGAACATATTGAAGGAAGTCCCACAATTACAGCAGGATTTTTCATTTCCCGATTTCGGACTAAAACTAATGAAGGGCTTGCCAATGCTGTTCTTTGGAGGAACCAACTCGCATACATTTATGCATTACGACATCGATCTGGCCAATATTTTTCATTTTCATTTTCAAGGCAAAAAGCGCTGCATTTTATTTGATCAAAAACAGAATTCGCACCTCTATAAAATACCGCATTCATTAATTGTAAGAGAGGACATTGATTTTAGTGATCCCGATCTTGATAAATGGCCGGCATTAAAAAATGCCAACGGCTGGGTTTGTGAAATTAAGCATGGTGAAGTCCTGTATATGCCCGAAGGCTATTGGCATCATATGCAATATATTACACCCGGATTTTCGATGAGTTTACGTGCCATCGCAAGAAACCCAAAAAACTTGAGTAAAGCCGTTTACAATGTATTTATCATGAGAAGCCTGGACAACATCATGCGGCGCTTCAGAGGGCAAAAATGGATCGATTGGAAAAACGAACAGGCCGTGATCAGAACCAATAAACGATTAATTTGACTAATCCTTCCACCCCCAGGGCGCATCTGGTATTTCAACCGTTTTGGTGAGATCAAATTCAACCCTAAAAACCCTGTCGGTTCCAAGACGCCTTAAATTATAGGTGTACTGAGATTCATTAATTGTGATCCACCAAACATTTGACGATGCCGCCGGAATCAGAAGCTTTGTTTCTTCATCAGCTGGAAATATTTGAAGCGAATCCTGTCCTGCATTTACAGTTTGTCCGCCATATTGTGTGATCTCATCTTCGGTTCCATCTTCATGCCTATGATCATGTTTCAATTGAATGCGGTCATCATTGAATGTTAAGACCCAGGTCCTTGATCTGTCATCACCCACAAAAAATGGAATTCGAATTCTATTGTCATCACATGATCTCACATGCATAATCAGCCGCTTACCGCCGAATTGTTCATCATTTTCAGGTAAAACCAATTGACCTTCAAAGGCCTTTCCACAAATAGATTGGAGCGATTCCCAATACTGCCGGGCCTCACTTTTTTCCTGAGCACAGGCCGTTGTTATTAAAAGTACACAAAAATACAGACTGATCTTTTTCATAAAATTTAAGATTAAATTTAAGATGAATATATAATTATTTTATCAAGGCATTTGCCTTATCGTAAACCAAATTCGATTCCCAGCCCCTGTAAAGCAAATAATCGACCAATTTCTTCTTTTTTTTCAAATTACTGGTTTCTTTTATCTGACGGAATCGTTTTTCGGCTAATTCGTTAAAAACTTCAATATATTCGTCAGGATCGATTTCCGCAATTGCCTGATTTATATTAAATTTACTGATCTCTCTTTTCCTTAACTCAAGGATTAGACGTGCTCTGCCCCACTTTTTAATCCTGAACTTACCGCTTACGAAGGATTTGGCAAATCGTGATTCATTTAGATAATTGTGATCGATTAGTGAAACGATGATCAGGTCGATGGCCTCAGGGATCATGCGCATACTTATTAATTTTTTGTGTACCTCCTGATGACAGCGTTCCTGATAGGAGCAGTAATATTGAAGTTTTGACAATGCTTCTTCAACCGAGTAAGATTTTGATGTATTGATCATCCTGCAAATTGAATGTTTTGTTAATAACTAACATGCTGCATATCAAATAATTATGCATTTAAGAATTATATTTGCTCGTTTGCTTAAGAAACAAAATTAATAGTTATTCCTATGATTAAGAAATACGCCCTCGTCTTCTTATCAATTATGTTATCTTTTTCTATGTCTTTTGGTCAGACGCCTTGGATCAACGAGATTCATTATGATAATAATGGAACAGATGTCACAGAAGGTGTGGAAGTCGCAATTCCTGCCGGCTATACTTACAATCCGGCATCATTCAGGCTTGTGGGATATAATGGTGCTAATGGCCAAACCTATACTGCTGCCATAAATATTGATCCTTATGTTGCAGGTGGAACAATTGTAGGTAGTGTCACCTTTGTTTGGGTCCCGATTAGTGGATTGCAAAACGGTGCTCCCGATGGTATCGCTCTTGCTGAAACCGGGTTGATTCAGTTTTTAAGTTACGAAGGTAATTTCACAGCAACCAATGGGGTGGCCATTGGAACTACTTCAACAGATATAGGTGTTTCTGAAAGCAGTTCGTCTCCTGTTGGAAACAGTTTACAATTACAAGGCACAGGCTGCCAATATTCTGATTTTACATGGGCTTCGAGTGCTGCTCATACAAATAATAACATCAATACCGGTCAAACCTTGAATTGTGTGGTGGATGACGTCGATTGGGCTAATGTCCAATCCCCTCCAAATGGCACTATTGTCCTTGGAAATACTTTCGATGTATATGCACGAGTCTGGGAGAATGGGGTAACCAATGTTGGTAGTCCGGGAGCAGGCATCAGTGCATGGATAGGTTATAGTTCTACGAATTCAGATCCCAGTACATGGCCCGCTGCAAACTGGGTCCCGGCAAGCTTTAATGGCGATTTTGGAAATGATGATGAATTTACCGCTGATATAGGGGCAGCGATAACAGCTACCGGAACGTACTATTATGCATCAAGATTTCAACTCAATACAGGACCCTACCGATATGGAGGCTATAATGGTGGGTTTTGGGATGGCACTACGAACATCAATGGTGTTTTAACCGTTAATCCCCGAACACTGGATTGGGTGAATCTGCAATCTCCTCCAACAGGGAATATAACGACTGGAACTGTTTTTGACGTGTTTGCGCAGGTCTATGAACCTGGCGTAACCGATACTCCATCCTCTCAAGGTCTGGGTATTGAAGCAGAAATTGGGTATCATGCATTTGATACTGACCCAAGTACATGGCCCGCCGCCAGTTGGGGAACTGCGGGCTATAATCCCGCTTGCGGGACGAATTGCGGAACGCCAGAAAATAACGATGAATATTTTCTTGATTTAAATTTAATTACTCCCCTTACCTCAGGAACCTATTATTATGCCAGCAGATTCAGAATTGATGGCGGCCCATGGGTTTATGGCGGCTATAATGCCGGTGGCGGTGGTTTTTGGACTGCACCCTTTGGGACTGGTGGTCCGGCCGATAATGTAAACGGTGAAATTATAGTTACCGATCCTGTTACTGCCGATGTTGTGATCACAGAGATCATGTATAATACCACAGGAACTGATGACGAATGGATAGAGATTTGCAATATTTCAGGAAGTGCCCAGGACTTGAGCAATTATACAATTGAAGTAGCCGGTACGGTGCGTTTTACTTTTGGAGGCAGTGTTTCATTAGCTGACGGAGCATGTATTACAATTGCTATTGGAGATAATGGCAATGCCCCATACAATCCGGACTGCCCTTTTGTTCAAGATTATGGCTCTCCTGCAGGTACGAACTTCATGGCAAATAGTCCCGATGCAACGGGAATTGATATTGAACTGCTTTCACCTTCGAGTGCCACTGCTGATATTGTCAATTATGACGATGCCGATGGTGCTGACGGAACAGGCCCTTCTTTACATGTTATTGATGCCACTATGGATAATTCCGATACCGGGTCTAACTGGCAGGAAGTCATTGATGGCGGTTCTCCAGGAATAAACTCATTGGTGTCTCCGTGCACACCTATTGTTCCGGAGATCAATGTAGAAGGCTTTGTTGGAGGATTCCCAAATATTGTAGATGGAGATGTCACACCCCAGGGAACAGATAATACCTTGTTCGCACAACAGATCATTGGCAACTCTCAATTGAAATCATACCGTATACAAAATTTAGGTGCTGCCGACTTGACTATTTCCAATATATATACTGCTGCACCAGGCCCCCATTCTGCTGATTTTACGGTAGGAAGCTATAGTTATCCCTTTACCATAGCGCCCGGAGCCGATTTCACTTTCGATATTACTTTTTCACCTTCGGCAGCTGGTCAACGAGACGCCACGTTATATATTGATAATGACGATGCCGACGAAAATCCTTATAATTTTGCAATAAGAGGATCGGGAGTATGTGCAGCTGGGGCCATTTCCATTTCGCCCACTTCAGGCCCGGCGGGTACCATTGTAACTGTAACGGGTTCAAATTTCGGGACTGTAAATACAGCAGCTTCAATTGATGGCATTGCAGCAGCTTTGACTTACATTTCCGCAACAGAAATTGAAGTGACAATTCCGGCAGGTACAAATCCCGATGACCTTGAAATCACAGATGAATCTAATTGTCTGGCCATTGCCTTCTTTACCGTTTTGACTTCCGATGTTGAAACCTGTGAAGGTGCCAGCGGGGTCATTCCTCCAAACTGGAATGATTTACTAATCACCGGCGTGTTTGACAATACCTCAGGTTCTTGTCATTATCTGGAAGTTTTTAATCCAACCGGAACAGCTATTACATTGACCGGACAATATGAGATTGGTCTATCAAACAATTTTGCTGCAACAACCACTACGCCATTTACATTTAATGCAGGAAGAGAGCCGCTTACAGGAACCGTTCAACCGTATTCGACCTATGTAGTTCGATTTGGAAATCAAGGCGATACCTGTAATGATTGCCCAACAATAGTCCCTGATGAAACTATTGAAGACCCCGGTTTTGGGATCAATGGTAACAGTCCGGATGGTGTCGATCGTATTGTTTTAATAAAGAATTTCATAAATGTAGATCTTTGGGGTAACGACCTTTATGGAAGTCCTGGTTATGTATATACTAGAAGTCCGGAAGATATGGGAGGAAATCCTGTAACAGCTACAGCGCCTACGATGTCCTGGGATACCAATGACTGGGCCAGTCAAGGGATGGCTGATTGCTTTGGATTCCAATATTTGCCGGCCTCACCTCCTACAGTAACTTTAAATCCAAGTTATACACCTGATTGTGACGCTGATGTTACCCTTAGCGTCAACGCAACTGAGGGTTATGATCTAGGGGATGATACTCAGGAACTGGCGTATCAATGGTATTACCAAATACCCGGAAATGCAGGCTGGAGCGCAGTGACTAACGGCGGTGATTATTCAGGAGCGACAACGGCTACACTTTCTATTAGTAACGTATTGAATTATTATAATTATCAATATTATTGTCAGATTAGAGAAGATGATTCAAGTTGTTTCATTTCTTCTGATGCAACGCGATTAGAAGTGCCTAGAACCATTTGGAACCTTGGGGCATGGAGCAATGGGGTGCCGGATGTCAATACGATTGCCATCATTGACGATATTTATAACTCAGGAAGTAATGGAGATATTGATGCCTGTCAGTTAATTGTTAATACCGGTAACACACTTACCGTTGGAAATTCATCTTATGTAAGGATCGTAAACAATGTTATTAATAATGGTAATATAACGGTGCAAACCAGGGGCTCATTTGTACAGGACGGTGATGATGCAGCGGCAGGAACATTTACGAATTCGGGGGCTGGCTCGTCTAATATCCTGAAAACAACGGCGACCTTCAATGATGCCATAAGTGGCGACTATAACTATACCTATTGGAGTTCACCTGTGGCAGGTAGTTTGGTCAATACCGTATTTCCAAATCCAGTTGGTGAGAGGCGTTTTTACTTTGCAGGAGAAGAATTCCTAGATGCGCTTGCCGAAGACCCCGGAAACAACAATGTGTTTAATGCCGGTCAGGATGATATCGATGATGATGACAGCGACTGGATCTATGCGACAGGCTTAACTATGGAAATTGGAAGAGGCTATGCAGTGACGGCTGTTTCTACGCCATCTGCGGGCAGCAATTATTCAGATTCAGCAAATTTTATTGGTGATTTTAATACCGGAAATTACGATTTCACGATCTATAGAAATGATAGTGAAATGAATGACAATAATTGGAATTTTACCGGAAATCCGTATCCAAGCCCAATTAGTATCGATGCCTTTATCCTGGAGAATATGTATTTAGCAAGTCCGGTGGGCGGATTCCCGACCAATACTTCAGGAACACTTGATGGTGCCGTATTTTTATGGTCCCAAAGCATCCCTGCAAATGCAACAACCAACGGAAATGAAAACTGGAATTTCAGCCAGAATGATTATGCCGTCATTAACTTAACAGGAGAAACAGCCGGTAATAGCGGCGTTACACCTAACAGGTTTATTCCATCCGGACAAGGTTTCTTTATATCTTATTCTGATGATGCCGGAACCAATGGCTCATTCCCGATCTATTCAAATACGATCACTTATAAAAACAGTATGCGGGTGGCTGACAATTCAAGCAACAACCAATTTTTTGAGGCCAATGAAGAAACTCAAAATTTTGGTGAGGCCAATCCACTTTCATCCACATCCGAGTTCAATAAGCTCTGGCTTGATTTGAACTCCGATAATGGTGTATTCAACCAGATCCTCGTAGGCTATGTTCCTGGTGCTACTGATGGATTTGATGGTATGATATTAGATGCCTATAAAAACTTGTCATCGAGTCTATATGCAGGACTTTATACCTTTATTGAAGGGCAGGAAAAGGTGTTTACAATACAAGGGAAAAATCCCCTAAGTCTGAATTTAGATGAAATTATTCCTGTTGGTTTCTCCACAAAAATTACAGAGCCAACGCTTTATTCATTCTCTATTCCCCGAAAGGAAGGAGAGTTTCTAAATACGAATGCAATCTATTTAAAGGACCATCTCTTGAATATAACACATGACCTTACGGTATCTGATTATTCTTTTACTTCAGACATTGGAGAGTTCAATGACCGATTTGATATTCGATTCACTGAAGATGCCTTATCCTTAGATGAGGTTGAATTGACTGGAGATGATCTTATCATTCTTGAAGGTGAAAATGATAATATTTTATTTAAGCTTAGCGGCAACTATCAAATGGCAACTATAGAGATCATAGATCTATTGGGCCGAACTGTTTATAAATTAAATGGAGAAGATCGCAATCAAATTACCTATAATCTCTCAAGTTTAAGCCAGGCAACATATATCGCCAGAGTAACATTAACCAATGATAAGGTCATTTTGAAAAAAATGGTCAAAAGAAAATAAGGGATCAAGCTATATAGAAAGCCACTTTAAAGTGGCTTTTTTTATAAACTATATCTTAAGGCAAGAATGAAGTTTATCCCCGGTGCTGCGATTCCGGACGAATACGTACGATACCGCTGATTAGTAATGTTTTCTACAGTGGCAGTAATTGAAGTTGATTCTGAGATCTCATATTGTGATCTGAAATTTAAGGTGTACCAGGACGGCGAATACGGATTTCCATTTTTATCAGATGCATAGAGGAAGTCCTTGTCAATTTCTGAAGGTGCTAGTTGGGCGAAGGACAATTCACTGTTGAATTCGAAAAACCCATCTAGCTTAATTTTATCCTTTTTCCAAATTAAATGGGTGTTTCCAAAGGCAGGAGCCACATGTCTTACTGGAACTTCAAGGCCATCCATGTCCTCTTCACTTCCTCCAATGACGCTATACTGCGATGTAAATTGTAATGATTGGTTGAATGAAACTTTCAATCCCGCCTCGAATCCATAGATCCATGCTTTAGATGCATTTTGAATGGCCTGAACAGTACTCAATTCACCGTCATACATAATTTCTGTTTGCCCATTGATACTAAAATCACGTCGAACTAATGCATTGTCTAAATAGGTATAATAGGTGGCAAAATCGAGTACAATATCATTGTTAAAATTAACGGTAACTCCAAGTTCACCACCATAGGCATATTCCGATTTTAAATTTGGATTTGGCACCACAACCGAACCGGGTTCTGAATCAAATATTTTTCCTATATCATCAATGTTAGGTGCTCTGAACGCTGTTGATGCATTTAATTTCCATTGTATGATGTCATTAGGTGCCCAACTTAAGCCTGCGGTTGCTGTTAATGCGCCCGTATCGAGGTTCGCATTCTGAAATGGTAAATTGAAAAATGCATTGTTTTCAGTAAGATCGGCATTGATAAATATGTGATTATAGCGAATCCCCGATTGAAAAGCCAAAGTCTTGTTTGGCTTATATTTAAAACTAAGATAGGCTGCCGCTGACTGCCAAGTCGAGCGGTCAGGGTATCTGGAAGCAATGTCTTCAATGACATTGGTATTTATATTGGTTTGAAATCCATCTGATCCAACTTCATTGTACAAATATTCTGCCCCATAGAATATCTTTGATTTATCGGAAACAGATTTTTCGAAGTCTAAATTAGCTGAAATGGCATCTACATTTTCCTCTCTTATTCGCCTGATCTCAGAATCAAAATTTCGGTCAATCCTGCTTTCCTTAAAATTTTGATAGGCAGTGGTTAACTTCAAATTATCGTATAAATTGGAGTTGCTTTTAAGAACGGTAAATTGCAAATTCCCGAGAAACCAGCGTTGCGGGCCATAATTCCATTCAGCAGATCTTAATTGGCCGTCCCGATAACGAATTAACCGATCATATCTTGGATACTCTGAAGTTTCGGTATAATGCAGACCAAGATCATAACTTACTTTTTCGCTGGGTTTATAGTGCACTTTCTGTAAGAAGTTCATCTGATCATAGCCGGTAAATTTTTGTTTCCGTGGATTTGTATTCTGAACAATTTGATCCTGGCCATTAATAGTTTCAATATATTCCGGCCTGAGAAAGTCATCAGGTCCATATTTTCCCATTTTCAGATCATCGAAATCAGTATAACTGAAGCTGGATAGAAAAGCCCATTCCTTTAAGCCAAAACTCAAATCAACATGTCCTGTTTTTTCATTACTGGCCGATGCATATCTTACAATCCCATTGGCATTGAAAGCCAGTGAATCAGTCTCTGATAATTGAGGTTTCTGTGAATAAAAGTTCATGACACCGCCAATGGCATCACTTCCATAAATAACAGAGCCTGCCCCTAAAATAACTTCGGTGTTCTGTATAGTAAACGGGTCTATGGAAATAACATTTTGGACATTTCCTCCCCTGAAAATCGCATTGTTCATTCTTACATCATCAACTGAGATCAATAATCTGTTGGTTGAGAATCCTCTTATCATTGGGCTCCCACCACCTTGCTGACTTTTCTGGATAAAAACCTGTCCACTGTTTTTCAGAAGGTCAGCGCTTGTTTGCGGTGTTGCGAAAACGATGTCTTCTTTTTTTAAGCTTAATATTTTTTGTGGGACCTCCTTTTGACTTTGTTCAAATTTGGAGGCCGAAATTACAACAACATCAAGATCTAAGGCTTTTGGTTTCAATAATACCAGGGTGGAAATACTGGATTTCAGCAGTCTCTTATTATAAAAAGAGATATGCTGGAAGGTTAGAAGTTCATTTTGATCGAATTTTTCAAGATCAACCTTACCATCAAAATCGGAAATGACATTTTTAGTTTTAGACGCATTATAGACTGCAACTCCAATGATAGGCTCCATGGAAGACTGGTCCATAATGACGACTTCCTGAGCATAAAATTTGGTGATAAGAAAACAGAAAAATAGTACTATTCTAAATAGATTCATTTCAATGAAAAACCTGATTTAATATTGCCAATGACTGCGGTTCTTTAAAACCGTCCAAATGTAATTTATAATAATGTAAAATCATATCTAAAAACTCTTGTTTTTGATCTGACGACATTTGGAGTTTTTTATTACCATCAAATTTTATACCTAACAACTGTTTTAAAAAAGTTAAATTTTGTCCGGACACGCAATATATGCCGGTTTTTTCATTTTGAAATTTACCTTCAAGCAGGTTAAAAAAAGGAGCTTTTAAATCATTCCCCGGATAGAAACCAAGATATTTGGTGAACTCAATCAGGAATAAAAAATGAAAATTTGAATACACCTCATGGGTTTCGAACCATTTGATTGAAGTTTCCAGAAAATTATAAAGTTCCATATTCTGTTCTTCCTCTTTTACAATATTGGAGGTGATTTCGGCAAGAAATAAAACGATTGCACTTTTGATAACATGAGTGTGTATGGAAGGCGTGGGAAAATACACTTTAACATCTTTGATGTATTGAAGTGATCTGTTTTCTTTATGATCAGCCTCAATCTCTATCATCGAAAACAACTGAAAATAGGCCGGCCTGACATTTCGTTTTTTCGAACTGAGTATGTTTTTAAGCAGATAACTTTTTATGCCATATTTGGCCGTATAGCATTTAACAATAAGATCATTGTCCTTATAACGAAGTTTAGAAATAACAATCGCTTTAGTAGAAATTTGCATTATCTCACTACCATTAATTTAAGGACTCTAGTTTCGAAAGTATCAAGATCAGAAAGCATGATCAAATATACACCCGATGAAACCGCATTATTGGCCAGGTTTCGGCCATTCCAATAGGCGGTTCCGCCATCGATCTCAAGATTATAGCCTTTGAACCTAAGGTTTTTATTCGATTCGGCTTCGGCTACTAAATTGCCCTCAATATCGGTGATCTTGATATTCACATTTTCGCTAATGTCCTTTATGGTGATCTTTTTATCAAAATCATTATAACCTGGCCGTACCGGATTTGGAAAAATAAATGCATCTGCAAGGTCATCCTGAGGTTTTGAGCTTCCGGATCTAAAGGAGACCAAACCTCTGTCGGTCGCGATATAGACCACCCCATTATTACTATCAATGGATACATCGATCACATTGTTGGATGGAAGCGGCGAATTATCTGTGGTGAAATGATAAATTGTTTCCTGACCATCTGCTGAAAAATAAAATACCCCAGACCCAATGGTTGAGATCCATTTATTATTTCCACCATCAACTTTTATATCAGAAATGAATTGAAACTGCAATAATTCTTTCGGAATACCATCTTCAAGAATGATAATAGGTTCAGTCCGAACATCATTGCTTTCAAAAAAATTTGAGGTGTTGTATAAAACTCTCAGTCCTCGTATCGTTCCAATCCATAATTGATTTCTATTATCAATTGCAAGAGATCTGATCGCAGGGTCAGGTAAATTTGCAATTTCTTCATCAAATATATTTTTGATCTCATTGGTGGTATCATTGAAACCAATTACTCCTGAACGCAGGGCCCCGATCCATTTCGTTCCATTATTATCTATGACAATGTCACTAAAGCCTAATTCATCAAATAGCCCGTTTGGGATTATGGCACTGAAATCATACCCCTGCCATTGTCCGGATGCCGGATCATAGGATTTAAGCGGGCGTTGCACCCGGCAGGTCATAGACCATAGTACATCATTCTGATCAAAGGTTGATCCCGACACTCTAATGCTTACGAAATCAGGGTTATTGGGAAGAACCAGCGATTCCAATCCACTATTGTTCTGATTATATCGAATTGTGGGTACATCATCATTAATCTCGACAATACCGCTCCCAAATGAACTAACAAACACCTGGTTAGGGTTGGAGGGGTTTATTGAAATAGCATTTAAATCTGTTGCATTGAACAAACTGTCAAATGGGATATTATTCCATTCGCCCTCTCTTAAATGACTTAAACCATATTGTCTCACCGGTGATGGATTATAGGTCAACGAATAGTCCCCATATGAAACCCATAAATTCCCGGCTTCGGCCTGAACAGCAAAGGCACTGTTGCGCAACGGGCCGTCCGGATGAATTTCGGTGTATTCTGTTGGACTAAGATGACTGGACGAAAGAAGGCCAAATTCTTCTGTTCCTATATACACATTGTCAGCTGTACTCACCGCTGAGGTAAATTCTGTTTCAAAATCGGGCTGTACCGAATAGTTTGCTATCAAATTAAAATCAGGATCATACACATAAACCCGGTTCTTCAGTGTCACCGTTAAAGTGCCATTAGCACTTTTTAAATCAAGAGGAATATCTGGATAAGTAAAGAGCTCATTAAGGGCGGTAATAATCAATTCATAAATCACATTGTTTAGCCGTGTTGTGAACAATCTGTTTCCTAATGCTTCAATGCCTAAGAAATTTCCAGGTTGAAATTGCGTCCATTCCTGGTAATCGATCAAATCATCACTCGCAACCAACGCTCTTCGCAATCCGCTATTGCTTTTGCAAGCAGCATATAAGTAATCGCCAAAAACCTCGGTTTGTGCAACAATAATCCGTGTTCCATTATTCCCAATAAAATAAGTGTCACCAAACTCTAAACGGTCGAGGTCATAGACCGAAATGCCGTAATCTGTGGCTATATAAATAAAATTATTGAATTCGTTGAAATGATTAATCCGTTTATTATCGGGAGGAATGGTGGGTTTATCTATTATATCAACCACTGTTAGAACATCGTCGTTCGCTTCGGAATAAATTTCCATCAAACCGCTGCTATAACCAATGACCAGTAATTCATAAGCTTCGCTATAATAAATGGTTGAAATGAAATCGCCAGAAAGCCCATTAATAGTAGTTAATGTATTGAGTTCTGAAGTTAGGATGTCATAACTAAACACCACATTCTCTGAAGCTGCATAGATCTTGTCATTCCCTTCAACGACATCAATAATATTCAGATAGGAGAAGTGGCCTTGCCATAAGGTAGAAAAGTCCTGTGCATGGAGCTGGGCAAATAACAAGCTAATGACAATAACTGCAATTTTCTTTTTCATGTTAATAGCTTTCAATATCAAATATATTTATAAGTAACGACAAATACTTAAAAATCATATGTTTTTGAAATAAAAAAGCTCCCAATCCTGGAAGCTTAATTACCAATATATTTAAAGATTATATAACACCTTGAGCAAGCATGGCATCGGCTACTTTCACAAATCCGGCAATATTTGCGCCTTTTACGTAATCGATATAACCATCCTCCTCTTTTCCATATTCGATACAGATATCATGAATATCCTCCATAATATCCTTAAGCTTGGTATCAACCTCTTCCCGCGTCCAGTTAAACCGCAATGAATTTTGTGTCATTTCCAATCCGGAAGTAGCAACTCCTCCCGCATTAGAAGCTTTGCCCGGAGCGAATAAGATCTTAGCTTTATGAAATTTCTCTACCGCCCCTTTGGTTGATGGCATATTAGCGCCTTCGCTAACGCAAATACAACCGTTTGAAAGGAGTGTTTCGGCATCTTTATCGTCTAATTCATTTTGAGTCGCACATGGCAAGGCAATATCACAGGCAACACCCCAAGGCGTTTTTCCTGCAGTATATTCGGCATTTGGATAGACCTTTACATATTCGCTAATACGGCCACGTTTTTCATTTTTTAAATCCATAACATAAGCCAGTTTATCCTCATCAATGCCTTCGGGATCATAAATATATCCGGATGAATCGGATAAGGTCACAACTTTTGCTCCCAGGTGAATTGATTTTTCGGCAGCAAATTGTGCTACATTACCAGATCCGGAGATCACAACCGTTTTATTCTTAAATGAATCGTCTTTTGTTTCAAGCATGTTCTGAGCAAAATATACAGTCCCGTATCCCGTTGCCTCAGGACGAATCTTGGATCCTCCCCAACTCATGCCTTTTCCGGTCAATACGCCAGTAAATTCATTCTTCATTTTTTTATACATGCCAAACAGAAATCCGATCTCACGTCCACCTACACCAATGTCACCTGCAGGGACGTCGGTATTTGGTCCAATGTGTCTGAAAAGCTCACTCATAAAGGCATGGCAAAACCGCATGATTTCATTATCGCTTTTCCCTTTGGGGTCAAAATCACTTCCTCCTTTTCCTCCACCCATTGGTAAAGTGGTCAAACTATTTTTAAACACCTGTTCGAAGGCCAAAAACTTCAGAATACTCAAATTCACTGATGGATGGAATCTTAAACCGCCTTTGTAAGGGCCTATGGCAGAATTCATTTGAATTCTAAAGCCTCTGTTCACCTGGATTTCACCATGATCATCAACCCAACATACACGAAACATCACTACACGTTCAGGTTCAACCATTCGAAGTAAAATATTTTTTCCATAATAAATGTCGTTTTTAACTATATATGGAATGACCGTTTCGGCAACCTCCTCAACGGCTTGTAAGAATTCGGGTTCTCCCTGATTACGTATCTTAACATATTCTAGAAATTCCTTGATCGTTTGTTTCATGAAATTGAGTTTAATTGAATTGATATGATAACTAAATTTATGAGGACAAATATACGTTAACTTTTAAAAATTAATTCCTATTTTTTATGAATTCAAAGAGGCTGTTTATAATAAATTATTAGATTTAGTGTTATAAGTTAGAAGAAAAGAAAATTTGCATTTTATCGGATTTATTTGTTCTTTTATCGAGTTTTTCTATATTTGTTGAACAATTACACTCAAATCGCTGAAAATTGTACCATGCTCAAACTGAAACAATTGCCCATCGTTTTATTTATTGCTTTAGCCTCAGGCTTTAGTTATGGCCAACTTGGATTTTCTCATGAAATCGGCGTCATTGCCGGCCCCGTGGAGTTTAGAGCCGATTATGGTAGCCGTAATAATGAAGAAACCAACCTTGGTAATACGGGGATTGGAGTAGGGATCGTTCACTATATTAATTTCTCATATAGGGCAGATTGTAATTGTTATACAACAGACACCTATTTTAATGATCATTTTAAGCTTAGGAGTGAGATATCATGGAATAAAACAACATTGAATCATTTTGGAGAATGGGTCGACCCTGATAAAACCAGTCCGAATGCAGACCGATTAAGAGCACATAGTGGTGAAGCCAATAATTTCGATATTGGAATGCAATTGGAGTATTTTCCTAAGAGTATTCGATCGTTTCAAGCGTTTGCCTACAAATTTGCTCCTTTTGCGAGTTTGGGAGTTCACTATACGTCCTATTCGCCTAAAGCCAGTACAACATATGGCGACGGAAGTATAACAAATCCGGCAAATTTTTATTCGTATTGGGAGCCTGGATCAGTCAATCCTCAGAGCGGATCGGCATTTTCAATGGTAACCAGTGTTGGTGTTCGATATAAGCTTACTGTTCTTTCAGACCTGATGCTTGATCTCAGATGGCAATTGTACTTTGATGACTGGATTGACGGCCTGAATCACCAATTAAGTTTCAATAAATTTAATGATTGGTTGATCTGGTTAAATTTTGGGTATATCTATTACCTGGATTAATCATTAATTTAAAGCCTGTTTAAGATCATCGATCAGGTCCTCCGCATCTTCAATTCCAACGCTCAATCTTATAAGAGAATCAACTACACCCGTTTTCTCACGTTCCTCCTTCGGAATACTTGCATGTGTCATACTTGCCGGATGCCCCGAAAGCGATTCTACTCCACCCAAGGACTCAGCTAAAGTAAACAGTCTAAGATTTTCCACTATCCGGATAGCCTCATTATAATCATTTCCTATTGTGATGAACGAAAGCATGCCGCCAAAATCTTTCATTTGAGATTTTGCAATGTCATGATTGGGGTGGTCTTTAAAACCGGGCCAGTACACCTTTTCAATTTTTGGATGATCGGCCAGAAATTCGGCGACTTTCTTTCCGTTTTCACAATGGCGCTGCATTCTTATATGAAGCGTTTTAATGCCTCTCAACATAAGAAAACAATCCTGTGGCCCGCTAACGGCGCCACTTGCATTTTGCAGAAATGCCAATTTCTCGGCCAAGTCATCATCATTCACTACTAATGCACCCATAACGACATCACTATGACCACCGAGATATTTAGTCGCCGAGTGCATTACAATATCTGCACCTAAGGTTAAGGGCTGCTGCAAATAAGGTGTTGCAAAGGTGTTGTCAACCGCAAGCAGAATCTGCCGGGTTCGAGCCAAAGCTGCAATTGATTTAATATCTATGACGTTAAGCATTGGATTTGTTGGCGTTTCAATCCAAATAAGTTTCGTGTTTGCATTTATATAGGTCTCGATCTTAGCGGCGTTTTCCATGCCGATGAAATGAAATTTTATACCGTATTTCTCATACACTTTAGTGAATAAGCGATATGTTCCTCCATACAAATCATTGGTTGAAATGACCTCATCTCCCGGTTCTAAAAGTTTAATTACAGCATCAATTGACGCCATTCCCGAAGCGAATGCCAGACCATGTTTTCCATTTTCAATACTGGCGAGTGAATTTTCCAATGCTGTTCGCGTAGGGTTATGCGTTCTGGAATATTCAAAGCCTTTATGCCCTCCCGGTGTACTTTGTGCATAGGTAGTTGTTTGATAAATTGGAGGCATGACGGCACCATAAGCCGGATCATGTTCTTGTCCGCCGTGAATCGTTTTGGTATTAAATTTCATTTGGAATTATATTAGTGCAACAAATTTAGTTTTTAATTCGTTCTATTCAAATCTATTATGATATCTTTAAATATACTTTTTAAAAACGACCAATCATGAGAAAAATAGTGGTAGTCTTGGGCGGTTTTCTCCTATTTTTTTCCTGTGAAGAAGAGCTTAATTTAAACTTTACTGAAATCAATGCGATTTATAAAGAAAGTGCCATCATTGAAATCAATATCCCCAAGGCCGAAGGAAAAAGCGCATTGAGCAAAGCTATAAATTCTACTCTCGAAAATCATATTGCAAGCGTCCTGAATTTCAGTGAGGAGGATTCAGAAACTATTCAGCTAGATGAAGCGATTAAACACTTTGAAGCGGAATTTAAAGCATTTAAATCAGATTATGAAGAAAGTGCGATGGTATGGGAGGCGGTTTTTGACGGTGAGGTTATCTATCAATCTCCTGAGGTCATTTGCATTGCTATAAACGGTTATACCAATACCGGAGGGGCTCATGGAAATATGAACATCACCTTATATAACTTTGACATCAAAGATGGTGCTGTTCTAAAGCATGATGATATCATTTTAAAAATGGAAGAATTCATGGAAATCGCTAAGCAGTATTTCACAAAGGAAATCGAAGCACAGGGAGAAGATATGGCAGAAGACTATTTTTTTGAAGAAGGTTTTCATTTACCCGCAAATATAGGATTCAATGATGAGGGCATTCTCCTTCTGTACAATGTTTATGAAATCGCCTCTTATGCTCAGGGACTTACTGAGTTCACTATTCCTTTTGAAGAAGTCAATTCCTTTTTAAAGGTACATTAGTTACTTTAACTTTCCGGTAATTCGTTTTACAAAAGGCTCAACGGTCAGGCCTTGTCCAATTATTGAGAAGACCACAATCACGTAAGTAATCACCAAAAACAATTCTCTTTGCATACCCTGCGTTAAGCTTAAGGCTAAGGCTATAGAAATACCCCCTCTTAGTCCGCCCCAGGTCATTATTAAAGTTGTTTTAGGCACGAAATCCAATCTTTTTGCAAAAAATTTAATAGGCAGCCACAACGAAATATAACGGCATAAAAGAACAATAGGTACGGCAATAAGACCGGCAGCCAAATAATTGGTTTCAAAGGTTAGCACCAGTATTTCCATACCAATCATAACAAATAAGATGGTGTTGAGCAGCACATCAATGAGTTCCCAAAATTTATCGACATAGGTTTCTGTGATCTCTGACATAGCCGTATCTCTAACGGTATCATTACCAACGGCCAGGCCGGTTGTCACCATGGCTAATGGAGCAGAAAGATGCCATTTATGGGCTAAAATAGTTCCTCCCATTACCGCAGCAAGTGTTATGATAACCTCAACCTCATAATTATCGATCGATCTCATTAAACGATAGGTAATCCAACCCAGAATAAGGCCAAGGACAATACCGCCAAACACTTCCTGTCCGAACAATTTGGCGATCTCAACGGCTTCAACAGATGTACCCGGTTTCGCAGCCACCGAAAAAATAGTCAAAAATATCACGACTCCAACACCATCATTGAACAAGGACTCTCCTACAATTTTCGTCTCTAATTTTTTCGGAGCACCAGCTTCCTTTAAGATCCCTAATACAGCAATGGGGTCGGTAGGTGAAATCAAAGCCCCAAATAAAAGGCAATAAATAAAGTCAACATTTAAATTCAATAGTTGAAGCACATAATACATTATGGTCCCTACTAAAAAGGTTGAAACCAAAACACCTAGGGTGGCAAACACCAAAACAGGCCATTTTTGAACTTTCAATTGGGCAAAATTGGTATGTAATGCTCCAGCAAACAGAAGGAAGCTAAGCATGATATCCAATAAAACGGTTTTGAAATCGATATTCCTTATAAACTCCTTTTCGCGAAGCAACAAAGTATCATCAAATTGAGCGATGGCAATGATTATCAAGGTAAAAAGAAGCGTGATGATCATTAGCCCAATAGTGATCGGAAATTTTAAAAATCGAACATTTATATATCCGAAAATTGCTGATATGACCACTAAAATCGCAGCAACTGAAAAGTAATCCATACGAAAATTATAATTTTTTAAATGTAACCAATTTTCTGTTGAAAATAAATTTACTTTGTGGTCTTAATTAATACCGTTGAAGTCATAAATTAAACCACTGAAAAATGTCAGATAAAATATATTATCTCAAAAGCTGTAATACATGCATGCGTATTTTAAAGGAACTTAATCCTCTTCCTTCTTTTGTCCTTCAAGACATTAAGGAAGAAGAAATAACGGTTAGTCAACTTGATGATATGCGAAAATTATCAGGAAGTTATGAAGCTCTATTTAGTAAGAGGGCGAAGCTTTATAAAGAAATGGGGTTAAAGGACCAACAACTCACCGAAAGAGATTTTAAGCATTATATCCTTGAACACTATACCTTCTTAAAACGACCGGTTATTCTAACTTCCAATTCAATCTTTATAGGAAATTCCCGGAAAACAATTGAGGCCGCCAAAAATGCAATACATTCATAACTACTTTGTAAGGTTTTTACTATAATTCAGACCAAATAACCTATATATTTTGTTAAATTATTCTCATCTATGATGATTTTTATTTTGGTTTATTTAGTTTCACTACTACGTCGTACCAACCTTTATTAATGGACAATTTAAAAGCGTCATTTTATTCTTCCGTAGACGATATCGACTCCGATCATTGGGATAGTTTAGGCTGTACTTCAAATATTTATTACACGCCTGAATTTCTGAGAGCTTTTGAGCGTGCTAATTCTGATATCGATTTCAAATACATCATAATTTTCAAAGAGGAAGAGGCGGTTGCTTTTGCCAACACCCAAATTGTGACTATCGGGATTGAGACCATTACAAAGAATGTTAAAATGTCTGATCGTTTAAAACGGAACATCAACCGTTTATTTTGTAATAATCAAATTCGGGTTCTCTTTTGTGGAAATGTGTTTTTAAGCGGAGAATATGGCACCTTTTTAAAAGCCGGCGAAGACAAGATTGAAACCTTCAATGCCATTACAAAGGCCGTTCGGGATTTGTCAAAAGCTACTAAAAAACTGAATGCGATTTTTGTTAAAGATTTCAGAGAAGATTCTTTGTACATCACCGATAATTTAAAGACGTTCGATTATGCCTCCATGCATGTTGAACCCAATATGATCATTAACCTAAAAAATGATTGGAATTCCTTCGATGATTTTAAGGAGGCTCTTAAATCAAAATATCGTGTTAAGGCCAACAAGGCCGATAAAAGCAGTGCTTCACTGATCGCAAGGCATTTTAATGAAGAGGATATTCAGACCTATAAAGACGAATTACAGCTCCTTTATGAGAATACCATCGCCAATGCCAATTTCAATGCCCAAATTTTAAACTTAAACACTTATTCCAACCTTAAAAAGACCTATCAGGACAAATTTATAGTTATTGGCTATTTTCTGGAAAACACACTTGTTGGATTTTTATCGGCCATGATTAATCAAACCAACCTGGACGCACATTTCATCGGATTGAATTATGGACTTAATAAACAATACGCCATTTACCCACGTATTTTAAACGATTATGTTCGCTTGGGGATTGAACACCAATGCGATCGAATTAATTTAGGCCGTACTGCTTCCGAAATTAAAAGCACTTTGGGTGCTAAACCGGAAGAGTTGACCTGTTATATAAGGCATAAACGATCTTTTCCAAACCAATTGATGAAGCCCTTTATTACTAATATCCAGATCAAATCATACAGGCAGCACCAACCATTTAAAGTCGAAAATAAGGTCCAAAAAAAAGAGGCTATAAAAGCCTCTTGATTTCATTTTTTTAAATTGTGTTTATGTCCATCCATTAATTATTCCTCCCATCAATGCCATTGTCACCACCCAGTATCCAGCATTAATTAACACATATTTAAACGATTTTTGCTCAAATAGCGCATTCGTCGCTAAAACAGGCAGGGCCACGAAAAGACCAACCATCGATCCATGCAATGCACCATGTTTAAATGTTAAAAAGGGATCTGCTCCATGGAGTTCACCCATGCCGCCCCCAATAAATACTTGAGGCCATAAAAAGAAAGCAATTAAAAATGCCATAACAACAGCCAGCCCGTAAGTTTTGGCCGGATTCATTTGTTTTGCTTTTTCCTCAGTCATCCCTGATTCTTTCATCCAGGTCGTTCCAAAAACTTTGGGGTTATACCAGATAAAGCCAGTAACTAAAGGCAAAATTGAAGCAGCAATAATTGCTAGCCAATTAATGTCCATTTCTTCCATAATTTTGTTTATTAGAGTTAGTATTGAGAAGAAATGTACAAATTTTTAAGCAAAAGCAAGATATTTATTCCAAATCGATAGGTCTTCGATTGTACTTTCTGAGGTCCGATTTCAACAGTGTTTTAAAAGAACTTGCCCTGGGAAAAGCAAGTATCCGATCTGATATTTCCTTATCAGGTTTCGCCAGTTTTCTCGTTTTTAGATCAATCCATGTAAACAACATTTCGCTGAAAGCGAGGTTTTTTTTGTTTTCGTCATAAAAATTATGTTCAAAACGTACAAAGCGCCTATCTTCACTCATTCCAGTGATTTCAAGGCTTACGGATATTGGTTTCCCCAGAAGGACCTCCTTAAAATAATGAATGTGTTCATATAAAACCACAGGGCCTAGTTGCTCTTTTTTCATAAGATCAAGGCTTATGCCTATTTCATTAAAAAATGACATTCTCATATGGCTCATGAAATCAACGTAAGAGGAATTTCCAAGATGCCCATTGGCATCAAGGTCTCGCCAGCGTATATCGAATTGTTTGGTATACATAAATCAAAATTTGAATTACAAAGGTAAACTTTTGGTCAATTTAGTTTCAATGCTTATCATTTAATAACTTAAGTGTTTTAATTATCTTTGTGCAACTTTAAATTCACAGAATGATACATTCAATGACAGGTTACGGTAAGTCTGTCCTCCAGCTTCCTTCTAAAAAGATTTCAATAGAAATTAAATCTCTAAATAGTAAAAACCTTGATTTGAACGCAAGAATGCCGTCAATCTATCGTCAAAAGGAACTGGAAATACGCAAACTCATCGCATCAAAATTACATCGGGGTAAAATAGATTTTTCCCTGTTTATGGAAACCAATGGTGAAGCTACCTCTTCACAACTGAATAAACAGGTTGTGGCCTCTTATATGAATCAACTTCGTGATGTTGTAGATGCTGATGACGTTACATTGATCCAAATGGCTGTTCGTATGCCCGATGCCGTCATTACAGATAGGGAAGATGTAGATGAAGAAGAATGGCAGGCTATTTTGATAGAGATTAATGCGGCTCTCGAAAAGATCCAGGCCTATCGATCACAGGAAGGATTAGCCCTTGAATCTGATTTTTTACAACGAGTGAATAATATCGATACCTTATTATCTAAAGTTATTGAAATGGATCCTGAACGTATTGAAGGTGTGCGGGAGCGTCTTAATAAAGGTATAGCCGAAATTAAAGAGAAAGTCGATGAAAATCGATTCGAACAAGAGCTCGTTTACTATATCGAGAAATTCGATATAACCGAAGAAAAAGTACGCCTTCATAACCACCTGGAATACTTCAGCAAAACTTTAAAATCTTCAGATTCGAATGGTAAAAAATTAGCATTTATATGTCAGGAAATCGGACGAGAGATCAATACCATTGGATCTAAGGCGAATTATGCGCCTATGCAAAAGTTGGTTGTTCAGATGAAGGATGAATTGGAAAAAATTAAAGAACAATTGCTAAACGTATTATAAATGAAAGGTGGTAAACTCATAGTATTTTCGGCACCTTCCGGTTCCGGGAAAACGACTATCGTCAGGCATTTATTAGAACAAGAGGAGCTTAACCTTGAATTTTCAATTTCGGCAACTTCAAGAGAAAAACGCGGTGATGAGATCGATGGGAAGGACTATTATTTTTTAAGTACCGAGGCCTTCAAGGAGAAAATTAGAAATAATGAATTTCTGGAATGGGAAGAAGTGTATCGCGATAATTTTTACGGGACTTTAAAAAGCGAAGTAGAACGCATTTGGAAGAGCGGCAAACATGTCATTTTTGATATTGATGTATCCGGTGGCTTACGCATTAAGCGTAAATTTCCTGTAGAAACCCTGGCGATTTTTGTAAAGCCTCCCAGTATCGACGAGCTTAAAATCCGATTAAAGAAACGAGAAACTGAAAACGCAGATAAGATCAATATGCGTATTGCCAAAGCGTCTGCCGAATTAGCCACAGCACCTCTGTTTGATGAAGTTGTGGTCAATGATGATCTGGACAAGGCCCTGAATGAATCCTATGATTTAGTGAAAGTTTTTATCGATTCCGAACCCAAAAGGGAAGATACATGAAGAAGAAGATAGGATTGTTTTTTGGTACATTTAATCCCATTCATGTAGGTCATTTAACCATTGCAAATCACATGGCCGAATATAGTGATCTTGACCAGGTTTGGTTTGTGGTCACACCTCATAGCCCGTTTAAAACTAAAAGTTCGTTGTTAGAGGATCATCAGCGCTTGGAAATGGTATATTTGGCCACAAAGGACTATCAGAAATTGCAACCAAGTAATATCGAGTTCAAATTACCGCAGCCCAATTATACCATTAATACCCTTACCTATCTCGAAGAAAAATACCCGGATCATGAATTTGCCCTAATCATGGGTGAAGACAACCTTAAAAGCTTCCATAAATGGAAAAATTACGAACGTATATTAGATCGGCACGATATCTACATCTACCCACGTTTAAGTAAAGGCAAGATTGAAACTCAATTCGATGGTCACGCTCGCATTAGCAAGATCGATGCACCTATTATGGAGCTGTCATCAACCTTTATAAGAAAGGCCATTAAGGAAGGTAAACTGGTGCGGCCCATGTTACCTGAGCCGGTTTGGCAATATCTGGATGAAATGAATTTCTATAAATAAAAAAAGAGCACTTAAGTTATTAAGTGCTCTTTAAGTTGAGTGGTATTCTATTTATTCTTCGTCTGTTCCTCCTGGACCTTCTTCCTCTTCTTCACCTCCAAATGCACAGTCATTTAACGATGATTGTACATACATGGCCCAACTGTTGCCATCAAAATCAAGTCCTTCGCCCCAGGCTGTTTCGCCCTGACCATTGGGACCGGTTACTTCCGCATGTGCCGCGAAACAATATATTTCGCCACTCAGCTCAACAGCATCCAGACTAATTTTATAAACCACTGTAGTCGTTCCGGCATCATGTTCATCACTATGCTCAAAATGACCAACTTTTGGGTTTCCTGAGCCAGTCGTTGGAATTTCTTGTTCGCCACAGTCACCAATACTGAGGTGGGTAGCATCTAAAGTCCAACCATTGTTTGCAGTACAGTAGGTAATTATTAGATCAACCCCATCTGTGGTAACCGAAATGGTTCCGGCAGTATAGTTTTGACCTGCAATTAAAGCGGTAGTAAGGCACGCATCGCCTTCGGCAATACATTCATCTTCAACAGCTTTATCACCAATAAAGGTATTTCCGCCTTTGGGGGCGTACTCAAACACTCTAAAATTTGGATCAATGCTATTTGTAATGGTGTCATTTTCTGTGCTACAGCCCATCAGAATAAATAAGAAAAGAGCTGAAAGCATAATAGTAGATTTCTTCATAACGTAGTATATGTTTAATTTAGGTTAAGAGATTAAACATACAATTATCTAAGCTAAAACCAACATTTATTCGATGAGTGGCTATCTTTTGTAGTAAATTACTTTCAAAAAATGCGCTATTGTCATAAAAAAACCGGCATAAAGCCGGAATTTTCAGTAATAAGTATGGGACTTATTGATTTAAGCAGTCCTTCAAAAATCCCTGGATATACAAACCATCTTTGGTCGTTTGAAAGCCAGTTGAATCTGAAAATGCTGTTTCATTACCTTGATCATCTGAAAGATTTAAGACCGCTCGTGTGCAATAATCAGCTTCAATTCCATCTAATTTAAATTCAAAATTAGCGATATAGACATTTTCTTTGAAGGTCTCAGTATAGGTATGCATTCCTAATTGTGTTAATGATGTCTCACCACAAGGACCAAAGAATAACTTCGATGTTCTTATTTTTTCTTTATAGGCTGTTAAGGTTAGGGTCACGGTGTTATTATCATAATCAACATAGGAGGTCATAGTTCCTTTAAATTCCCCTTTAGAATTAAGAAGGTTCGTTTCTGTACAAGACACTTTAGTCTCGAAAGATTTTACGTTAAGGTCATTTGAATTTTCATCTTGCAGGCTATCTACGCTACAAGAAGTGAATAATACAGCTAAAGCTGCAGAATAAAGTAGATTTTTCATTTTAGTAAATTTGGGTTTACAGGGCAAATGTAGGACGGGTATACGGGCTACTATAATAAAATCGATGAGATATGCATTAATATCGATTTGTGAAATGTTTTCCCGTTAAAGCGCCATTTACTTCGTTAAACCGATGAATTTATAAATTCTCATCTTAAAGCATAAAAAAAGCCCGCTATAAGCGGGCTTTTCAAATAGGTAGGTAAAATATAACTATCCTTCCATATGAGGAATTCGTAATACTTGTCCTGGATAGATCTTATCTGGATCTGTTAGCATCGGTTTATTGGCTTCAAAAATAACCGGGTATTTCATGGCATCACCATAATATTCACGTGCTATTTTACTCAGCGAATCACCGCTAACAACCGTATGAAATTGAGCTTCAGGTTCGCTATGCTCAACAGTCATTTGATCATCAACAGAAGCAATACCTTCAGAATTGCCTATTACCAAAACAACCTTTTCACGTGTTGCCTGATCATGTGCCATTCCGCTAACACTTGCTCTATCATCATCGATATGTACATTTAAGTTTTCAACTTGAAGTTGAAGGTCATTAATTGTTTCTTCTAATTTTGCAGCAGCAGCTTCTTCGGCTCTTACTTCGGCAGCTTCAACTTCAGCCGCCTTTTCAGCACTTGATTTCCCGCCAAATATTGTAGCTCCGGCCGTTTTAATGAATGAAAATAAACTCATTTTTAATGTGTTTTAAAGGGTTAATTTTATGTATGAAGTAAAGGTCTCAAAAAATTGATTGAAAAGCAATAATTGTTAACAATTAATAGCTGTTCCCCTTCCTCATTAATTAAGACACTCAATAGAACAATAAGTCACATTATTTATGCTTTAAAAAAAGAGATCGCTTAAGGAAAGTCCCTTAAGCGATCTCGCAACTAAAATAACCAACCAAAATTTTAGTCTCTTTTATTAACTCTCGGATTATCTTTTTTATCCGTTTTTTGTTTTCTTAATTTATCTCCTGCCAATTTGGTTTTATCAACCGATCCATCGGCCAGGCGTAAATATTGAATATATCCTCTTCCGCTGAATTCATAAAAGGTTCCGGAAGATGGGTGATACAGTTCGATCAATTCATCATTGATAACGCTCAATTCAAAATGTTCATTGTCAAAGAAATCATAATCTAGTGTTAAAGTTTTTAGGTACATATTCCCACTGATATTCCCTACACCATAAACTCCGGTGTAATCCCAATAGAGATCAAATACATTAGTACCCACACTATCTTGTGAGCTTCTGAAGACAGAGTCATTACCACCGGCCAAAAACTGAAGGAAATTCTCATAATCAAATTCATTTATGACGCCAACCTCACTGGTATAGGTTTTTTCCCAGGCTTCATATTCTTGCAGGAAATAGTGGATGTTGTCGTAAAATACCATGTCATAATCAAAATTGCTACGCTGATACCCATGTAAGAAGTAAGAGGTGTCATTGAACGGATTATACAGTTCTATGGTATTGTAATCGATTTGATACACGTCGAAGGTTTCCAGTCCGTCAAAATCATGAAAGACATCCAATATCATATTGTAGGCATTATATGTGCCTATTGTAATGCCAAAACCACCACCCTGACTGCCTATACCTACCAGGTTATTATTAGCATATACAATACCGTTCCTGAAAGAAACCGTAAATGCTTTTTGTAAGAATGGTGTCTGGCCATAACCAATGGTTTGGTTTATGTCAACATACCATAACTCATATGAATTTAATAATTGATTCAATGAGATTGATGGAGTATCATCAAAATCATCTACTAGAACTTCGGTATAACATGATGTGAATAACAGCGTTACCAAAGCAAAACCTGAAAGTAGTTTAATTGTTTTCATCTGTCCGTTTTTTTGATTAAAATAATTTAATAGGAGCCTTTCCCAGATTGATATATGTTCCAATTTCAAATTGCATGCCAAAAATATAATACGCTCTTTTTCAGTTATTTACAAAACATATTAAATTGTGTATTTTTGAATCACAAATCAATTAAAGCTCTATGGCATCCAATTTTAAATATGCCGTCATTGGTGGCGGAAGCTGGGCCACAGCCATTGTTAAAATGCTTTGCGAAAATCTCCCTGAAGTAGGATGGTATATGCGTAGCGAAAGTGCCCTGAATTATATTCTCAAACACAAGCATAATCCCAGTTATTTGAGTTCGGTTGAATTTCATCTTGAGCAGCTGAAGCTCAGTAATGACATTAATGAGATTGCGAGTTATGCCGATATCTTGTTCTTTGTTGTGCCTTCGGCATTTATCCATGCCGAACTGGAGAAATTAAAGGTCGATATTAAAGATAAGGTTGTAGTATCAGCGGTTAAAGGTATTATTCCAGAATCGGGTTTATTGGTAGGCGAACACTTTCATGATATTTTCAAGATCCCATTTAAAAATATCGCGGTTATTGCAGGGCCCTGTCATGCCGAAGAGGTTGCCCTTGAGCGTTTGTCTTATCTTACCATTTCATGTGCAGACCCTGAAATGGCTCAGGAAATTGCCAATCAATTATCCAGTAATTATATCAAAACAAAAATCAGTGATGATATCATTGGCACCGAATATGCCGTCATGTTAAAAAACATTTACGCCATTGCAGCGGGCATGGCTCACGGATTGGGTTATGGTGATAATTTTCAATCGGTGCTTATGAGTAACGCGATTCGCGAAATGAAACGCTTCATTAAGAAAATGCATAAAATGAAACGCAACATTAACAATAGCGCTTATTTGGGAGATCTGTTGGTCACAGGATATTCGGTCTTTTCGAGAAATCGCATGTTTGGCAATATGATCGGTAAAGGCTATACGGTTAAGGCGGCTCAAATGGAAATGAATATGGTTGCTGAAGGCTATTATGCGACCAAAAGTGCGCATTTACTCAATGAGAAGAACCAAAAGAAAACACGAATTCCTATAATCGAAACGGTTTATGGCATTCTCTATGAAGGCAAAAACGCCAAAACAGAATTCAAAAAATTGACTGAAAAGTTAGACTAATATTATAGCGCCGACCTAAACTGCTTAAGAAACCTCAGGTCATTTTCGCTTAATAATCGAATATCACTTATCTGATGCAATAGTAATGCAATGCGGTCTATCCCCATTCCGAAGGCAAATCCGGAGTATGCCTTGGAGTCGATACCGCAATTATCCAGAACGTTGGGATCCACCATGCCACAGCCCATAATCTCGAGCCATCCTGTCCCTTTGGTCATTTTATAATCGGTTTCTGTTTCCAGTCCCCAATACACATCAACTTCGGCACTGGGCTCGGTGAATGGAAAATATGATGGTCGGAGGCGAATCTTTGATTTGCCAAACATTTCTGTAGTGAAATATTGCAGGGTTTGTTTCAGATCGGCAAAACTAACATTCTTGTCAATATAAAGGCCTTCCACCTGGTGAAAGAAGCAGTGGGAACGTGCTGAAATGGCCTCATTTCTATAAACTCTTCCCGGAGAAATGGTTCGAATAGGCGGTTTGTTGTTTTCCATATAACGCACCTGCACAGAACTTGTATGTGTACGCAATAATATGTCCGGGTTGGTTTGAATAAAAAAGGTGTCCTGCATATCACGTGCCGGATGATATTCGGGTAAATTCAATGCCGTAAAATTATGCCAGTCGTCCTCAATTTCAGGACCCTCGCTCACATTAAAACCAATACGTGAAAAAATATCAATGATCTGGTTCTTCACTATGGATATAGGGTGTCTCGCTCCAATTTCGATGGGTTCACCCGGGCGTGAGAGATCTCCAAGGCTTCCGGTTGATTCTTCAGCAGCATCCAATTCCTCCTTCAGTGCATTTACTTTCTCCTGGGCCACGGTTTTTAGCTTATTTATGGCCTGTCCAAATTCCTTCTTTTGGTCCGCCGCTACATTTTTAAATTCAGCAAAATAATCGTTCAGGATACCTTTCTTTCCGAGGTACTTAATACGGAACGCTTCGATTTCATCCTTGGACTGGGCTGAGAACGCTTCGGCTTCTTCTATAAGTTCTTTGATCTTATCTATCATGGCTGCCTTCAAAAAAATAAAGGTCAAATTTACTAAATCTTATGGGATAAATTCTGTTTGAAGAAAATAGTTTACAATGGCTTCTTTCATTAAAACACTTTGTTCGCCGGCTTTAAGATGAGGTAGTTTTTCGGTTGCATTATAATGTGGCCATCCTTGATCATCAACATAATCAAATTCGTAATAGCCATAAGGTTCTAATAATTTACAAATGGCAATGTGCATCAAATTGAGTTTTTCATCCTTTTTAAAGGAGCGATGTATTTGACCTAATTCCTGTACACCGATCAAATAAATTATCGCATCCAAATCCAGAATTTCCCCTTCGGCAAATTGTGCAGATAATTTGGTGACTACCAATTCCCAATTTTGTTTTAATACGTTGTCCCTGGCCATAATTGAGAACAAAGTTACAGACTAATAAAATAGTAACGAAACATTGTCGTTATATTTGTTACAAGACTATACATCATGAATTTTTTAGATATCCTTTTGGGCGCATTATTATTATTTGGATTAGTGCGGGGATTAATGAAAGGGCTTTTTGTTGAAGTGGCCTCATTAGTGGCATTGATCGCCGGCGTTTACGGCGCGATTCACTTCAGTAATTTCGCTGCGGAATTTTTAATGGATCGTGTAACCTGGAGTGAAAAAACGGTTAATCTTGCCGCTTTTGCCATTACATTCGTAATCATTGTTTTTGCAATTTCGCTGGCTGGAAAGGCATTAACCAAATTAGCAGACTTTGCTTCGCTGGGATTTCTGAATAAATTCTTAGGCGCCTTGTTTGGTGCCATAAAAATAGGACTGATATTGAGTGTTGTTCTCATGGTGTTTAGCAAAATGAATAAAACCATTCCATTTATTGGAGAAGAAGATCTGAAAGACTCCGTTCTTTTTGAGCCTGTCAAGTCTCTTGCTCCAATGATCTTTCCCAATATCCTAAAGATGGATGAAGAGATTGAAGAAACGGCAAAATCTGAGATCTGATCAAGAGTTTAAGATAAGCTCAAAATATACTGTTTTGGGGTTGTTCCGTATTTCTTTTTGAAGGCTGTTATAAAATGGCTTGCTGTGCTGTATCCAACCATGTCACTTATCTCTGAAACATTGTATGTATTGGACAATAATTGTTTTCTGGCATATTCCATTTTATAATCAAACAGGAAATTAAAAACCGATTTTCCATAAATATGTTTAAACCCATCCTTCAAATTCGAAATCGACAAGCCGATCTCGTTGGATATCTCCTGAAGTGATGGTGGTTCCGCCATATTATTAATGATCAATTGCTTTGCTTTTTTAATCTTATCAACATTGGCCTCATTGTTCAAAAAGGGACAACTTTGTTGATTCTCCCTGTTTCTGTCAAAATATAAACTTAAGGTTTCATAGGCCTTGGCTTTGACAAAAAGTTTTTGCATACCATTGAGTTTTTGATCTTCTAATATTTGATTTAACACCAATATTTCCGAAGGTGATAGCTCTTTATCAAGGTAATATTTTTTATCCCTGTTCTCATCATTTAAGAAGGGGATCAAATCAGCAATTCGAGAGAAGAACGAATGAAAGCGTTTAATGGCGACAACAAATATTAGATATCTCCCTTTAGGATTTAAATTTAAATCGATGGGAAGATTTTGATTCGGATTATAAAGCAATATCGATTTGCCAGATATAACATCTAAGCTGTAATGTGGTCCAAAATTTAATTTAGCGTTTTCATTAAGGCTAAAATGCAGTTGAATAAATGAATTTTCAACCGCCTTTTTATAACTCAAAATATCATTCGAGCTATTTGTCAATTGGATTATTTTAAAACCGTCTTCTATCTCTATTTCATCGAACATATTTTTTCGTTATTTTTTTAATTAATTCGTTTCGGAATTAAATCATTTTGCTTGAGTTATTCAGGGCAAATGTATTCATATTAACTATGAATATCACCAAAATGAGCAATTTTTATTTTTCCGATATTAATTTATCTTCCAGCGTTATTTTTTATAAAGTTAACCGATTATTTTCGCATAGATTTTAAGACCTTCTAACGAACAATGCACCTTAAATCCCTTGTTATCTCATTTTTTATCTTCAGTTCACTGTCTAACGCCCAGGTTAGGCTGAAGGATACAGTGGTAGAACAAAAATTAGACGAGGTTATTTTAACTGCCACACGTACCTATAGGCAATTATCTTCATTACCATTACCGGCCCAAATTGTAAAACAGGAGGAAATAATGGCGATGAATTCAATGCGGCTCACTGATATTTTAAATGAACAACCCGGATTAGTAACCGTATCTGAATTTGTAGGAGGTGCAGGCATTCAAATGCAGGGTCTGGATGCACAATATACTTTAATTCTCATTGATGGTGTCCCCTTGATTGGACGATCGGCAGGAACGCTTGACATCAGTAGAATTAGTGTAGGTAATATCAAACAAATTGAAATTGTTAAAGGAGCTTCATCTAGCCTTTATGGGAATAAGGCTCTTGGCGGTGTAATCAATATCATCACCAACAAGCCCAAAACAGATTTTCATGGTAAGCTGTTTTACCGCTATGGTACTTTTAATACACATGATACCAGTTTAAACGCCAGCTTTAAAAATGATAATTTCTCATGGAGTCTTTTTCTCAATAGAAACAGTAGTGATGGATACCAGTTCCCTAATGCTGCGAACCTAAATACTGTAGATCCTTACAGCAATTATACCTTAAATTCAAAATTGGGCTTCGATCTTACATCAAAAACAACAATTTTTGTTTCCGGACGATACTATATTCAGGATCAAATATATGCTCCAACACTTGAAGAAAAAGGTGAAATAAATATCTCCGAGTGGAATGCTCATTTAAAGGTAGAACATCATTTTAATACCAAATTGAGCGGTGATCTCGAACTATATGCGACGCGTTATAAAGCTGATGAGTATTTAAACTCCATTGAAAACGACTCCTTATTTAGCAAAAGTGATTATAACGAGCTGCTTCTGAGGCCGGAATTAAAGGGTATTTATAAACCCTCAGATAAATCGACAGTTATCGCCGGTGTTGGATTAACGCATGAGTCTTTGGACCGAACTGATTTTTCAACAAAACCCATATTCAATTCCCCTTACATTTTTGCTCAATATGATGGAAAGCCGAAAAAAAACCTCAACCTTATTTTAGGAGTTCGATTTGATAGCCATAATGAATACGCTTCGCAATGGAGTCCAAAAGCTGCTATCCGTTTTAAATTAAATGATCATCTCGCTCTAAAAGGATCTGTAGGTTATGGTTTTAAAGCCCCTGATTTCAGGCAATTATATTTCGATTATACTAATGGGTTTGTAGGCTATACAATTTTGGGATATAACACTGTTGTGACACGAATTCCGGAACTTGAGGCTCAGGGTCAAATTTCCAATATCGTAGTACCGATTTCAGAATATGAAGACCGGCTAAACCCTGAGAATTCGGTCGCCTATAATTTCGGAATAACGTTTGACCCCATATCGACTTTGCAATTTGAATTAAACCTGTTTAAAAACAATATTCATGATCTTATCGATACGCGTTTAATCGCTAATAAAACCAATGGTCAGAACGTGTACAGCTACTACAATGTAAAAGACGTTTATACAGAAGGTTTAGAATTTAATAGTTCATGGAAACCCTCAAATACCCTAAAATTTTCTCTTGGATATCAACTTCTTTTCGCAAAAGACAAAGCCGCGGAAGACGCTTTTGCAAAAGGGGAGGTTTTCGCAAGATTAAGTCCGAATTCACCAGCCTTTCAGCTTGATGAAGATGATTATTTTGGTTTGTACAACCGGTCACGACATATGATCAATCTTAAAGTCTTTTATAATTATGAGCCATGGAAATTAAAATCGAATATCAGGGTGAATTACAGAAGTAAATATGGATTGTTCGATACCAATAGCAACGATTATTTAGATCGGTACGACGAATTTATCGAGGGCTATATGATATGGAATTGGGCGGTCAACAAAAGGATCAATAAACATTACGATATGGGTATTGGGATAGACAATATATTCGATTTCAAGGACCCTCCTTCTTCTTCGAATGACTTCCTTTTTATTGGAAACATTCCCGGAAGGATCATTTACGCAAAATTTAATATTCAATTATAATCAAATTAATTTATACACATGAAAACAATCAAAGTACTTGCAGTATTAACTTTATTCATCACCTTAAATTCGTGCACTAAGGACGATGATGTTCAACCACAGTTTCAAATTGAAACCAATACGGTTACCAATTTACACGCACCTCAAATTGGCGGAATAGATCAAATGGGAAATCCTCAACCAATCTCTGGGGAGTTTACCAAGTTTGACTTTTCAAGCGGATCAATCACTACAAGCGCAACCGAATGGGATATTGCTTTTAGAGCAACCTCTATTATAATCAATGGAGGCGTTTCTTTTGAATCAACCGATGAACCTGAACGCAGTGGAAATGCAGCCGCATATATGGCAACAGGAACGATGGACATGGTCAATGCTGTAAACACCTCTTTATTAGAGCAAGATTCAGTAAACGGATATGTCTTGAGTGATTGGTATACTTATGCAGGGCCGCCTACACATTTAATTTCACCAACTGCAGGTAAGATATTGGTCATTAGAACCCGCGATGGCAAATATGCCAAAGTCGAGATCCTGAGCTATTACAAAGACGCTCCCGAAAATCCTGATGCCTTTGCTGATGAAGAACGTTATTATACCTTTAATTTCGTTTATCAGCCTAACGAAGGTGAAACGAGCTTTAACAATTAGAACATCTGTTAAACAAAAAAATAGCCGCTAAAAGCGGCTATTTTTTTTTTGGTTATACTAACCTTACTTTTCCAGTGGAAATATCATAGACACCTCCAACAATGGAGATCTCATTGTTATCTTCCATCTCCTTGAGTATTGCGCTTTTTTCCCTAATCCGGTCTATGGTTAGCTTTACATTGTTTTCTACCGTTCTTCTAACCATTTCATTATTGGATGAATTCGCTTCACCATCAACTTCATTTGCCGATTGGCGAACTGCAGGCATGATGTTCTCTAACATCGCGGTAATATTGCCAAGTTCAACGCCATCGCAGGCCGCCTTCACAGCGCCACATCCTTCATGGCCAAGTACCAATACCAGTTTGCTTCCGGCTGCTTTGCATGAATATTCCATACTTCCTAAGATATCGACATTTTCAAAATTCCCGGCAACACGTGCTACAAATATGTCGCCAATGGCCTGATCAAATACCTGCTCAACAGGAACCCTTGAATCAATACAAGAGAGTACGACGGCCTTGGGAAATTGCCCTGATGCCGTTTGATCAATTAATGCTTTATTATCTATGGTTTGTGAATTGCTGTTCGTAAATCTTTCATTTCCTTCCATAAGGTCCTTTAATACTCCCGTTGGACTAAGGGTATCCTGAACCTCTTTTGTGATTGCTTTATTTTTTATCATAATTATTGTGTTTTAACGTTTACATTTTCTTTTATCCATTGTGCACACTCTTTGAAGTTATCAAAGATGTGTTCTTCCGGAATCAAATCCGGAATGATATCGATGCGTTCCATCATATAGCGCGGCTGTGGCAAGACGTCAACTAAAAGTACAATATTCTCTTCTCGTTTTAAATCTACCAAGACATCTTCCAATGCATACAAGCCGGATTGATCAACATATTGCATCCTGTCCATTCTTATAATAATAGTATGTGTATTTGGCGGAATCTGTTGCGCTAACAGTTGAAAATTACTGGTCGACCCAAAAAATAACGGCCCTTTAATATGCTTGATAAAGACCTCTTCTTTAAGCCGTTCCGGAATACCGACTTCATCCTTCCATGCCTCTTCTTTAAAGGCCTTAACATCTGAACGCTCACCGGTCAAGTCGCCAATTTTTTTCATGAACATCAGAGAGGCAATAATAAGTCCTATACCTACTGCATATACCAAATTCCAAACCGAAGCTAATACAAGGACAACCAACATGATCACGACTTCCGAACTTATTTTAAGCGGTCCAATTTTCATGTCTCGTGGTAAACTAGGTATGGCCTTCAATCCCTTATAGTCCATCACGCCAATACCTACTGTAATTAAAATTCCCGCCAGAACTGCAGAAGGAATTTTTGAAGCTATTGGCCCTAAGGCCAAGAGAATAAACAGCAGCATAATCCCCGCTATCATTCCGGAAAGTTTGGTCTTTCCGCCCGACTTTATATTCACTACAGTTCTAATGGTTGCTCCGGCCCCCGGAATCCCTCCAAATACGGCTGCAATACTATTTCCTATACCTTGACCAACCAACTCCTTATTAGGCTTGTGTTTGGTTTTCGTCATGTTGTCGGCAACCACACTCGTTAATAATGAATCGATAGCTCCCAATAATGCCAGGGTCAAAGCCGTGAATACATAAGGGGTGACATTGCCTAATTTAAAGCCGGTAAATATTTCGGTTACCGGATAGGGAAATCCTTCTGGAATTTGTTCAATCGGCCTGTAATTAAGTCCAAATGCCACAGCCGCACCCGAAACCACAATTAAGGCCACAAGCGTACTAGGAATCACTGAGGTAATGCGTTTGAATCCATAAATGATAAATATGGTTGCCAAAGCCAAAGACAGTTCAAGCCAGTTAATACTTTTTAATGCTCTTGGAAGTGTCTTAATGGTGCCAATTACACCAGAGGCATCCTTAGCGGCCAAAGTTTGGGATTCGGCCAATATTTGTTCATCCGTAATTTGTTCAGCCCTGCTGATGGTTTCCTTGAAGTCTTCAAGAACCAAAATACCTTCACCGGCTTCTTCCTTCAGGATGTTCTCCAAAATAATTTCCTCGGCAATGGGTTTATACTGATTTACAAATTCTAGATCCTCTTTGGGATAATAACCAACAGACGGAAATATTTGAGTGATCAAAATGATAACCCCAATGGCTGTCATAAATCCAGAAACAACAGGATAAGGAATAAATCTTATGTATTGTCCTATTCCAATAACCCCTAAACCAATTTGCATAAATCCAGCGAGTAAGAATACCGTGAGTATTACCGGAAGGGCTTTGTTCACATCACCATCATTTACTGCAATAATACCGGCTATTACAACCATACTTACTGCCGTCATTGGCGCGGTAGGTCCAGAAATCTGAGTATTTGTACCACCGAACAAGGCCGCAAAAAAGCTTATGAAAATAGCTCCATAAAGCCCTGCTGTTGGCCCTAAGCCAGATGAAACACCAAAAGCGAGTGCTAATGGTAAGGCCACAATTCCAGCGGTAATTCCACCAAAGGCATCACCTTTAAAGTTTGAAAAAAAGTTCTTCATTTGAAAAAATATAGAAAGTTAGTATTAAAAAAATTGAATTTTAAGAATATCTATATCTGTTCGGGGGGACGATACGTAGAATTTAAATCAGGATTATAATATGAATTCCTATTGAAGTTACTGAACTTCAAATTGGCCTGGAATATCACGCCTTCAGAATTGCCAAAATTATTATAGACATCTAGTTCAAAAAGTTCTCTGAGCTCATTTTCTTCTCCTTCATTTTCTTCTTCTCCCAGATTAATAAAGCTCTCAATATTAACTTCCTTATCGTTTAATATCATAAACGTAGGGCAGGTTATAAATGTTAAGAATATGCAAGCAAATAAAAATGTAATGCCGTTACTTTTCATCTAAAATTCTGGTTGAACGGCAAATATAATATTTAACTCTAATGAAAATGTTAAAGATGTTTTAAAAATTATTCAACTGCCTGATATCCTCAGTTGAAATCCATCCGGTTTTACCATCGCTGAGTTTGATCTTTGCCCAGCTTTCATTAAAGTTTTCGAGAATCTGAACCTTTGTGCCTTCATGAAGATTGAAAGCCGTTTCACTTCTCAAATTCGGTTCCACATGTATTTCCGTCTCCTGGGCAAAGACTATTGCAGGCCTGTCTTTTTGAACACTATTATATTTTTGAAATGCAAAAGTTAATGTGAGTAATCCAAAGAACAGGAAAGAAAAACTCGATAAGAACAACAGTCGTTTTTTGGTTGTAGCATGGGAGAAATAATAGGTTAAAAAGAGCAGCACGAACATAAAACAAAAAGCAACCGACAGCACTGCCCATATATCAAAATTAAACAGGTTCACAACATTCTTAACCAATTTCGAAACACCAGCCTCAGGTATTGTTTCAATGGCGTCGATGGTCATGTTTTGAGCAAAAGACAAATTGTTTTTTATCTCTTTGTCATTTGGATCTAACTGAAGCGCCTTCTCATAAAAGAAAATGCTAGGAGCCACCTGGTTGGTCTTATAATAGGCATTTGCCAAATTAAAATAGAGCTCGGCCGAATGTTCACCTTTATCCAATATGCTTTCATAGGCATAAATGGCCTCCTGAAATTGTCCGTTATTATAATATTCGTTGCCTTGTTTAAAGGCCGAATAATTAGCCTGGGCAAAAATTGCAGGGCCTACAAGTAATAAAAATATGTAGCTGATTTTACGCATATATCTATGATCTAATCTGTTTATCAATTTCAGAAATAACCGTTGCCGCTTCATCATAATCATGCTTCATTTCGGCTCTTGAACTAGGCGTATATCGAGCCAATTCGCAACTTTTGAGTAATTCTATAAATGACGCTATTTGCGTGTCACCAACCATCCTTTTGGCCAGCACATCGTTGATCTTTTCTTTGCTAAACTCACTCGTTTCAAGATTGAGCTTGGCTTTTAAATAATTGTGTAAGGCTCTATGCAGTGCATCATAAAAGCGTTCTTTTTGTCCGAGGTTTTGTTTGGCTTCACCAAGATACTTTTTGGCCAGTTTATTCGCTCTTCTCATTTTATTCCCAACGATATCATTCTCTCGTTCTTCTCTTCTTCGCTTCACAAGTAAAGCCAATGGAATGGCTATAAGCGGTGCAATCAAAGATCCCCAAAACAATTTCGATTTAAAGAAATATGAAGGTTTTGTACTCAGCAGTTTGGTGTTCGTTTTAAATGAAGCGAATTGATTTGATGATGAGATGGCCTGTTTATTATTCTCGCTAACGGCATTTGTAGTTGCTGACGAATTAATAGGCCCGTCTGTCACATTAATGATCAACTCACTTGAGCTCCTTGTTTCATAGCGATCCGTTTTCGGATTAAAGAATGAAAAGGAAATACTTGGAATTGGATATTTGCCTTGATATTGGGGAACAATGGTGTAGGCATCTGAAATCTTGCCCTGCATGCCTGAGAGATTTGTGCTTACTTTTTCGGTATGTTCCGGTTCATAGACTTCCAGAGAACTTGGCAAACTTATTTTAGGTAATTTAAATAATTTCAAATTGCCCTTGCCCGATACCTCCACATGAGCTACTAATGCTTCGGTGGCCTTGAGCTCATTTTTTGTTGTGGTTACCCTGAAACTAAAATCACCAACCGCACCGTTAAAATTAAGAGGCCTTCCCTCCTCCGGCAATGGTTTTACATTGATCGTTCTATTGCCTGCAGCAACTGTCCTGTGAACCGATTGCATCAAACGGCCACCAAATATATCCCGCTTATTCGTTGGAACTTCAACCGTAATATCAAGCGTTAAAGGTTCTATATTTAGCTTTCCTGTTTTTTGAGGGTAAAGCACTGTTTTTCTTAAAACAACATACCGATAATCCTCGCCTTTATAAGTGCCATTTTGAACTTTGAGCCCCTTCATGTCAATATTCTGGCTCCAAAAATCGTTATATCTAGGATTGTCAATTTCACGCCAATTGCTGACGCCTGTATTTGGAGAAACATATAGTTTATAAACCACTGTAATGGCCTCATTCAAATACGGATTACTATCGGACACCTCGGCGACAAGATGTATATTTTGAGATACGATATAATCGGGGTCGTTGGGATCAGTCGGTTTATCAACGGCCGCGCTCACAACCACTTTAACCGGAATGGATTTATATATATTACCTTTTATTTCAATAGTGGCTTGTCCTATGGTGAAGGTCCCGCGTTTCTTCGGTGCCAGGAAGTAGCTGTATGTCTTGGAATAGGAACGTTTTCCATTGATCCAGGAATTGCTTATTGACGTATTGGGACCACCTACAACCGTGAAATTCTCAAACCCAGGAGGGTTAAAATTATCACCGTCCTTATTCATAATAAAATCAACTCTTAAGCGCTCATTGATTCCAAGCTTTTTCTTACTTAGCTTGGCCTCAAATTGTACCGTTTCGATCTCGTCCTGCCCAAATGATACATTCAGACAAAGCGTCACAAAAAGAAGGGTTATGATCTTTATGTTTTTCATAGGTTACCAGTCTTTTTCAGTTCTCACTTTCACACCTTTTGTTTTCTGGGCGTTGATTTTTTCCTGAACCTTTTTTTCCTGATTATTCATTGCTTCAAGCAAATTCTTCACTTGTTGGGGCGACAGTTTTCCTGGCTGTGCTTGTTGTTGTTTTTTTCGTTGTTCGTTGGGGTTATTCTCCTGCTTATTATCCTTTTCATCGCTTGGTTTGCCATTATCATCCTCCTTATCATCACCTTCATTTTGTTCCTGTTTATCATCACCTTCACTATCCTGCTCTTCCTGATCCTCGCCTTCTTCCTTTTGATCTTCATTTTCATTCTCGCTCTCATCCGGATTCTTATTCTCATCCTGCTCGTCTTCACCGTCCCCACCACCTTGATTTTTCGCACATTCTTTGGCTAATGCAAGATTGTAACGTGACTCATCATCAGTAGGATCATTTCGTAAGGCATTCTTATAGGCTTCAACAGCCTCTTTACAGAGCTCCTTGTCCATCAAGATATTTCCAATATTATGAAAGGCGGCATGTTTTTCCTTCTTCGAACCCGCATTTTGGGTGGTTTCCAAATGTCTTAATAAGGCCTCGTCCAAATGTCCAGAATTGTAGTAGGCATTTCCAAGATTATAGCTTCCAACAGCATTTGATGGTAATTTGGAAATCGCCTTCCTATATTCTTTCTCTGCTTCAACAAAATCCTCTTCTACAAGGTTATTGCCTTCATAAATCAGATCATTGGACTTTTTCAATGTGAGCTCATTACCCTGAGCCGTCGCCAGGGAAACAGAGAGTAGGCACAAAAACAATAAAACACATTGAGAAGCTCTTAAAGTCATTGTTCTTAAAGGATTTAACTCGAATATTAGTAATTTTTTGTGTGAAAAAATCATAAGTTTTCGTTAAATAAATTTAAACGTCTTAACCAGGCCGTCTTGCGTTCTAGCAAAAAGATGTCAACGAATAAAAAGAAAACGGCAAAGCCTAAAAACCACTGAAATTGATCTTTATACTCAGCAAATTGCTTGGCTTCAAATTCCTTTTTATCCATTTTATTTAAAATTTCTCTTATAGTTTCCACGACCTCATTGGTGTTTCTGCCGTTAATATATTGACCATTTGCCTCTTCAGCAATATCAATCAGGGTTTCTTCATCCAGTTTCGTTATAACAGTTTCTCCGCTATTATCCTTTTTATAATTTAAGACGATCTCATTTCTTTTGATTGGTATAGGCGCTCCTTTTGTACTTCCGACGCCGATGGTAAATATTTTTATTCCTTCTTCCGAAGCCGCTTCTGCAACTTCAACCGCTACATTGTTATGATCCTCTCCATCAGAAATTATGATCAACACACGATTGGTTTGATCATCATCATCATAATAGGTTCTTGCCAATTGTATCGCTTCGTCAATGGCGGTTCCCTGTGATGAGAGCATTTCCGTATTCATGCTTTGAAGGAACATTTTTGCAGACGCATAATCTGTCGTTATTGGCAGTTGTGGAAAGGCTTTCCCGGCATAGGCGATGATCCCAACTCTGTCACTCGCTAAATTATTGATGATCTGAGTGACCAGTTGTTTCGATTTTTCCATACGGTTAGGCGCTATATCTTCGGCCAGCATACTTTTGGAAACATCTACCGCAAACACTATATCCACCCCTTCCCGTTTCACGGTTTCAAGTTTGGTCCCAATTTTAGGATTAACCAGGGCAATCGATAAGCAACCAAATGCCATACTGATCACCATGACCTTCAAGAGCGATTTAAACAAGGACCTGTTAGGACTCAACCGATCGAGTAAGTGGCGGTCGGCGAATTTCTTCTGCCTGTTGTTTTTCCAGATCAGAAGCAATACAAAAAACATGACGATCGCCGGAATGATCAACAATGTCCAAAACCATATATGTTCTTCTAACTGATACATTTATACAAAGCTTCTAAATAGTGTAAATTTTAACAGCATTTCCAAAATCAAAAACAATCCTGCCAATATGACCAGGGGGCGGTATTTTTCTTCATAGTTGTAGAATTTGAATTCTTCCACATCTGTTTTTTCCAGTTTATCAATCTCTTTATAGATCTCCTTTAATTTCTTATTATCAGTCGCCCTAAAATATTGCCCTCCGGTAACGTCGGCGATCTCCTGTAAGAGGGTCTCATCAATTTCTACCTGAACGCGGCCATACTGAAATTTACCATCACGTGATAAGGCCACCGGAGATAAAGCCATTCCGTTTGTTCCCAATCCTATGGTATAGGTCTTGATCCCATATTCAACGGCGAGTTCACTTGCCGTATTAGGATCTATAAAGCCTGAGTTATTGACGCCATCGGTCAGTAGAATGATCACCTTGCTTTTTGCCTTGCTGTCTTTTATGCGATTAACTGCAGTTGCCAGGCCCATTCCTATAGCTGTTCCACCTTCAATAATCGTATTATACTTGATCTCCTTTAAGGATCTGAGCACAATGGATTTATCACTGGTTATCGGTGTTTTGGTATAACTTTCTCCTGCGTATTCCACCAGACCGATCCTGTCATTTGGTCGTCCTTGAATGAACTCGGCAGCTACATTTTTCAGGGCTTCAAGCCTGTTTGGTTTAAGGTCCTTAGCCAGCATACTTGCTGAAACATCGATAGCCATGACAATATCGATACCTCTGGTCGTTTTGGTTCTGGTTGAAACATCAACGGTTTGAGGCCGAGCCATGGCGGTAATGATCAAAGCCAAAGCCGCCATTCTCAATATAAATAGAAGGTGTTTCAATTTTGGAAGCCATGACGGGCTTGCCTTAAATCCCTTAAGACTCGATATGCGCAATTCGGCTGTTTGTTTCTTATATTTAAAAATATGCCATATCAGGGCCAATGGCAGTAGGAGAAACAACCAGAACATATTTTTATTTAAAAACTCAATACCTTCTAACACTATTTATCTTTTTCTTCTAACTTAAGTAATTCAACTGAATTCGATACTCGCTCAATGATTTGATCGGCATAAACATCGCCACTCATCCAGAGCATAACAATTTGCTGACGCACATTCTTAGATCTGAAATGCAGTAATACATATTCTGTTTTTATTTTTTCATCACCTTCCTCCAGGCCTATGTCCATGGATCCAAAAGTTTTAATGCCTTCTTGTCCATTAGGTGTGATAAATTGCTCTCGTCTTACCGATATATTTGTGGCGCCCTGCTCTTCAAATTTCGCCAAATAGCCTTCTGAAGCTTTGAGCAGATCCTTCCCAATTTCCTCTTCGTTATTAAATTGTTTTTCCTCTTCCGGTGATAAAATAAATCGCGTATTGCTCAACTCAATTTTAATATGACCGTCTGTTGAAAGGAATTGAAACGAGGCATCCTGAATCCGCTCTTTCAACTCCTCAGGAACTAATGAAGGCACGCGCTCAAGAACCTCGGGCGTTGTTATAATAATCCCTGGTGCGCCATATTCGCTTGTAACCCACTCCTTTTGTTCCAATAGCTTTTTGGTGGGATGTCCTAAAATTGAATCCTTTACATAATTGAATCCATAATGCAAACTGAATCCAACAAAGGTTCCAATAAGTAAAAGCACAGCTACTGCTGCGGTGATTATGATTTGTTTTCTTCTTTTCTTCTTTGCCTGTTCTTCCCTGTATTTCATATCAGCCAGGCGTTCTTCCTCAGTAGGTTCAGGAAGTGATTCTTTGACATGATCTATTTCAAGATCAATTGTATCTCTGTCGATCTTAGCCAATTCCTTATCTGGCCTTGCTTTTGCAAATTTTACCAGATCGGCTCTTCTGAAAATTGTTTCAAAATTAGCAATAGTATCGGCGTCCAGATCGATTTGATTTCCATCCTTGAGAAGTTGCAATCTATTTATCAATTCTTCAGTAGTACTTTCCAGAGAATGGTCATATACCTTTTCGTCGAGATATTTTCGAATGATCAGCGTAAGTTCGGAATAATAGGATTTGATCTCATCATTTTCAAGGTAACTCGATCGTTCCAACTCCTGAAGCGCCATTTTTGCTCTTTCATAGGGAGGCAGTAAGGCAATTTTTTCTTCTACTGAAAGCGGTTTTTTCCGCCAGACAAACCAATAGACCAGAAATCCTATTAGGGCAAGGGCAAGTAAAATGAAAATCAAATTTCTCAGCCAGTTGCCTGAGCTTTTTTCAACTTCAAAAATGGGTTTAATATCATATAATTTCTGTTTGGTGGTATCGACCTCTACAGTACGCACTTCAACCTTTAATGAATCTGTAAAAAAGCGTTTATCACCAATAAGTATCGTCTGCTGCGGAATGGTATATGATCCCGAATCAAATTGGGTCAATCCATATTTCTTAATCAGCTGATATTTCGCATTTTTCAAGGTACTGTCAATGTCGTAGGCTTCAATAACTTCCAACGGTAAAAAACTTTGACCCTCAGGGAATATGACCATATCTGTGGTGTCAGATTCCACCTCGATCTTATAGGTGATCTGTTCGCCAATTTTAATAGAGGTCGAATCTATAGAAGATTTTACCTGAGCAAATGAGAAGGACGAAAAAAGGCATAAAAATATCAGAAGCCTTTGGCCTGTTATCGATGATTTTATGTTTAATATCCCCTTTCCCATAGTTTTGTTTTAAGCACGGCGCTTAAAATATCCAAGCAGTTTCTTGACATAGCTTTCATCCACACGGCAATGAATCATTCCAGCACCAGATTTAGTGAAACTGTCTTTAAAATAATTGACCTTTTCGGCATAATATCTTGCGTAATTATGACGTACCTTCCTGGATGAGGTGTTGATCAGCATGCTCTCCCCTAATTCTTCATCATACATCTGAACCATGCCCAAATTAGGGATCGATTCCTCATGTTTATCGTAAATCCGAATTCCCGTAACATCATGTCGCCCAGAAGCTATCTTAAGTGTATGCTGATAGTCTTCGGTTATAAAATCGGACATGATGAAAACGATAGCCCTTTTTTTCATTACGTTCGACAGAAATTTCAGTGCTTCCGCCAGGTTGGTTCGTTTGCTTTGAGGTTTGAACTCAATGAGTTCGCGAATGATCCTCAACACATGAGAGCGTCCTTTTTTTGGTGGGATATAAAGCTCAATGTCATCAGAAAAAAGTATCAATCCAATCTTATCATTATTTTGGGTGGCAGAAAATGCCAGAGTGGCTGCAATTTCTGTTACGATCTCGTTTTTAAAGCGCTTTTCAGTACCGAAAAATTCCGATCCGGAAATATCAACCATCAACATCATTGTGAGTTCTCTTTCCTCTTCAAAAACTTTTATGAAAGGCTCATTATATCGTGCGGTAACATTCCAGTCTATACTTCTTACATCATCACCATATTGATACTGTCTTACCTCACTAAAGGTCATCCCACGCCCTTTAAAGGTTGAATGGTATTCACCTCCAAAAATATGATCAGACAAGCGTCTTGTCTTAATCTCAATTTTACGTACTTTTTTTAATAGTTCTTTAGTATCCATAGTGTCATTCGGCAGTAATCAATCGTATCTGTAAATAAAATTCTATGGGACCTCTATTTCATTTACGATCTTATTGATGATGTCTTCTGATGTAACATTTTCAGCCTCGGCCTCATAGGTAATTCCTATACGGTGTCGCAATACATCATGAACAATTGCGCGTACGTCCTCTGGAATAACATAACCTCTGCGTTTAATGAATGCGTAACATTTTGCAGCATTTGCGAGATTAATGCTTCCTCTGGGCGATGCGCCAAATGAAATTAATGGTTGTAAACTTGGTAGTCTGTAATCAGCGGGATTACGAGTAGCAAAAACAATATCGAGAATATATTTTTCAATCTTTTCATCCATATAGACCTCTCTTACAGCTTTTTGAGCATTTAAAATTTGATCAATGGAAACCACCGGATTGATCTTTTCAAAACCATCTTTTAGGTTGGCCCTTATAATGAGCTGCTCCTCATCCATTTTAGGATAGTCGATCACTGTCTTCAACATGAATCGATCAACCTGTGCTTCAGGAAGTGGATATGTCCCCTCCTGTTCAATTGGATTCTGAGTAGCCATAACCAAAAACGGTTTATCCAGAATAAAGGTTTCGTCACCTATGGTCACCTGCTTTTCCTGCATGGCTTCAAGAAGTGCCGACTGCACCTTGGCAGGCGCCCGGTTGATCTCATCGGCCAAAACGAAATTGGCGAAAATGGGCCCTTTTTTTATAAAGAAATCGTTCTTTTTTATATTATAGATCAGGGTCCCTACCACATCGGCCGGTAAAAGATCAGGCGTAAATTGAATCCGGCTAAAGCTTCCATGTACTGCTTGTGACAAGGTGTTTATCGCGAGGGTTTTTGCCAATCCGGGAACCCCTTCAAGAAGGATATGTCCCTGACCCAGCAATCCAATTAACAATCGTTCAACCATCTGCTTCTGACCAACTATAACCTTATTGATTTCTAAGGTAAGCAGGTCAACAAACGCGCTTTCTTTTTCTATCTTTTCATTAATTTCTTTAATATCAATTGTGCTCTTATCCTCAATCATAGTTTCATTTTTAAAGGTGTGAATATAGCTCGCATTTTTGAACACCGCAAATTGTTAAATTAATTGATGCTCTGCTGTTAATAATTGGTTAAAAAATCCAGCATTTAAAAGCCTTTATCCGCTATAGTTTGCTATTTTTAAAGCACAATTCTACACTTAATGTCAAATTTGAATTTTTCAAAAATTATTTCAGGTACGATGAACTGGGGAAGTTGGGGCAAACAACTGGACCAAAGGGATATGATCGCCTTAATTAACCATTGTGTTGAAAATGAGATTACTAGCTTCGATCATGCCGACATATATGGTGGTTATACCACGGAATCGGAATTTGGAAATGCCTTTTCTGAAAGTGGCATCGATCGTGATCAGGTGGAATTTATTTCGAAATGTGGTATTCAGTATATGTCTGAAAACAGAACAAATAAAGTAAAGCATTATGATTATTCAAAGTCCTATATCATTGCATCGGTGGAGCGCTCTCTGAAAGCCTTGAGAACCGATTATTTAGACCTGTTCTTATTGCATAGACCTAGCCCATTAATGCAAGCTGAAGAAATTTCTGAAGCTGTAACTCAATTAATTAAAAATGGCAAAATCAAATCTTTTGGAGTTTCAAATTTTACACCCTCACAGGTGGATCTGATCTCAAGTGCCATTCCGGTTAAAGTGAACCAAATTGAATTTTCACTGACCCATCATAGTGCTATGCATAATGGTGTCTTAGATCAAATGCTGCAACATGATATTAGGCCAATGGCCTGGTCTCCACTGGGTTCTGTGTTTAAAAGTGACACCGAAGAAAGCCGAAGGATTCACCGTCAACTCGGTCAATTACGAGATACCTATGAGGCTACCGAAGATCAACTCCTCCTAGCCTGGATCATGAAGCATCCTTCCGGTATCCATCCTGTGATCGGGACAACAGATGCAAATCGTATTACCAATGCCAATAAAGCTGTAAATATAGATCTAGATCTTGAAGATTGGTTCTTGATGCTGGTCGCAAGCCAAGGCCATAAAGTTCCATAAAATGTATTATTTGAATTTGTAAATTAGACCCACTTCTATGATCAATAAACGATTACTTATCAAGAATCTGTTAGCTCACAATGATGAGAATAGCTTCTATGATAAAAAACGAAAGATCGATATTGGTCAGAAGGAAGGAAAGGCGAAATTTCTAAAACATATTTGTGCGCTTTCAAACAGCAACCCAAAAAACAATTCCTATATCGTTATTGGTGTAGAGGATGAAGACAATAAAATTGTTGGTGTTGATTTTTTTGATGATAGCAAAATTCAAAATCTGATTAACGCTTATCTAGCCAATCCGCCCATTGTACAGTATGAAAACATTCCATTTCCTCACCTACAGGATGATAAGGTCGTTGGGCTGGTTACCATCAGGGCGAAGTCTAACAATGAAATAACTTCATTGAGACGTAATATTTGGAAGTATTACGGAGGCTCTGTTTTTATGAGGGAAGGCAGTATGAGCATGCCAAAAATATTTGATATTGAGATAAAGGATGTCAATTCAAACCTTGTTGCTGCAATTGAAAAACATGCTCAAAACAATATCAAGCACACCTTAGATGGTGTTTTTGATTTCATGAACAATCGAAAAGATTTCAATCCGCAATACCAGATTTTTAAGGAATATTTTGTGGTGTGCTGGGCCGGACAAAAGAAAGTCGTCAATGAAGAGATTTTCTATTCGCGTGTTGACATTGAACTCATCAATGAACAGGTACGATTGTTCTTTTCCACCCTGGATGAAGTGGCTATAGAATTTGACGAGAATTCATTTAAAATATTAGAATATGTCAATCTGGGATTGCACAATCAAGATGCCTATTTCCCTTTAGAAAAAACGATTATTCAGTTTGAGAATAATGCTAACTACAACATGGATACCGACCTGCTTTTTGAACCCCCTCAATATGATAAAAAGGTTTTACATCATATTTTTAATTCGAATAATGCCATACTCGAGAAATTAAAAAAAGGTCTTGCACTTCATAAGGATGAAGTTCAAGACCTTAAAAATCTTCCGTTGACCTATCTTATTTGTTATTTCAATGACTTTCCAGATGCCCTCGACAAGCTTCAGGAATCTAAATCATATCTAAGACTGCATAGCGATGAAATCTTTGTTCTTTACAAAGAGGCCATTCGTATCTTAAGAAAAGTTAAATACAGTTAGTTGATTATCCCTTTGGTTTCTTAGGACAAACCACTGCGTGTGCAATAACGTAAAGTTCACCTGAAACATCATCAATTTTATATGAGACGTAATGTGTTCCTTCAGAATCACTTTGACTATTGCCATATTGTCCTGGAGCTACAGTTTGCTGACCATTAGGCTTTGTTGGATACTTTTCATTGCCAACATACACATGGGTTTCAAATATTAGATAATCAGCAATTGTCTCATACTCCACTTCAATATAATCATCCATATAATTGATTGAAACTGTCCCTACAAGTTCGCCTTTAACTTCCATGCATTTGCCTGCGCCTGCATAAAGTGGATAGGACTCATTGTGTGGTTCACTAATAGGTCCAATGACCCATCCCCAACGGTTAAACCCGTCATTATTAAAACAGCCTGCCTTAAAAAATCCAAATGCGGTTTCACATCCCTCAGGATCCTTTGCATCAAATGATGCATCAGAAGGAGCTGAGTAGGATTCAATGTTTTGAGTACAAGAACTAAGAACAAAAAGGGCTAAGACAGAAACAAGAAATAATTTTGATTTCATTTTAAGTAAGAATTTGATTAATAGCTTCTTAAAGGTATGAAAAAATCCTATACGGCAAGTCTCAAATTTAAGGATATTGGTTATAGCAAAAAGAATTGCCTATAAGTTGATGATTTGTGTAGTAAAAATATTACAATTAATAAACAAGTTTTAATTTGGAATCAATTCGATATCAACCACTTGTGGAATGACATGGCATTCATCAGCATCAACCTGAATAAGCTCGGAAGTAAACATTTGATAGGCGGTTGAACTGACTTCAATAATATAATCCCCGGGGCGTTCACCGGCTCCAATAAAGGCATCAAAGCCCTCAATGTTCATTAGCTCTTCTTCATAATTTCCATCTCTTGCAACTACAGAAATATTGTCTGTTATTATTTCAGCTGTCTCAGCATCCTTTACGATTACGTTAAGTCCATAAACAAACTGTTCGGTACAGATCACTTGATTGTCGCTTTCGCATTGGGTCAACAGAATTAGCGCAAAAACTATAAGATATTTCATGGATTGGAGTTTTTTAAAGGATGCAAATTTTTACAAAAGGTTGCGTGCTTTTATATAAAATGAAGCTTTTCGAAGGAATTTCCTAAAACGGAAAGGTCATTAACATTTAGCCATTTATTAAGTACTGTTGCATAAATATTCCTGAAGTCAATTTCAAATTTTATATCGCCATTGGCATCTAACTTTCTTAAATTGGCCAAACGGTTGTAAACGCCCTGCTTTTTCAAATTTTTTCCAATGATGAACACATTATTGGCCGCGCCATGATCAGTGCCGTTGGCTGCATTCTGTTTGACACGCCGTCCAAATTCTGAAAAAGTCAGAATGAGGGTGTCATCGAAGGTTTGGTTGCGTTTCAGATCATTGACAAAAACTTCAATATTGTCTGCATAGATTTTTAATAACCGTGCCTGGTTCACGGGTTGATTGGCATGGGTATCAAAACCACTTAGGGACGTATAGTAAACCCGGGTTTTTAATCCTGAATTGATAAATTCGGCCGTTGCTTTTAACTGCTTCCCAAAAATATGTTTCGTGTATTGTCCGCTCGATTTCACCGTTTTACTCGTCTCGTAAATATACCTGGCAGAAGATTGAGCTGAAATCATCGATTTATAAAGATAACCCAGGTTATGCTCGCTTAAATGATCATCATGATAATGCTTTAACAACTGTTTAAAATAAGGCTCCCGAGAAGTATTAAATAAGCGTTTGGCATCATTGGTGGCAATCCCGTTCATATGCTCTCCCTTTAAGGCCAGCGATAAATTTTCATCCACCTCTATGGCATTATAAGGTTGCTCACCATATTGATCAAGGTATCTTCCAATCCAGCCAGACTGCAAGAATTGATTTGAATCACTGGCCGTCTGCCATATATCGGTTGATCGAAAGTGTGACCGGTCTGGATTTGGATAGCCTACGTTATTTAAAATGCTAACATAGCCTTTATCATATAGTCGTTTTAGTGGCAACAGGCTCTTATGAAAACCTAATTCACTATTAAGCCTGATAATTTCATTAGCCTTCAAGGCTATTTTTGGTCGGTTCCGGTAATAAATATCATTTCTAAATGGAACGACGGTGTTTAATCCATCATTTCCTCCTGATAACTGAATAATGACCAGCTTTTTATAGCCCAAGGTGCTGCTTAGAACATCATCAAAGGCCTTGACGAAGCTTGGTACAAGGAACAAGCTGCTGGCAAAAGCCGTATTTTTTACAAAATCTCTTCTTTTCATGGCTAACACATTTGATATTCGGGTAAAGACATTAACTGGATGCAAAGATCTCGTTTGGAATTCTTTCCAAGTCCGCTTAAAAATTTACTGGTCCCTTTATTTATCGGTCCGGATAATAGGTGTTCTTTAAGTTTTTCATTGGGCTGTTGTTGGAAGGACTTCATAAAAACCGACCAGTCTGGATCTACTCCAAATTGGTTTATCGCCCTTTTTCTTTTAATCATTCGAGACATCGCATCATTAAATTCTCCTTCTTTTTTAAACTGAACAAAGGCTCCGCTCAGTAATATGGCAGGCAATCGTAACCGTAATAGCACCGTATTACTATCAATCCATGCTTTATCGCCTTTCCATCCCGCAACATTTGGTGGATATAATAATATCTGGCCCAACAGTCTTTGTGCACTAATGATCTTTTGAGGATCCTTGAATTTAAGAGGAACTGTTCTATGAATACCAAGAAGCAAATCAACCGGTGATTTTATTTTCGCTCCAATATTGGCTTCATCATAAAACCATGATGACATAAATACAAAGCGCATGAGTTGACCGATATCATAATTCGGAAAGAAAACGGCAACCATTTCCGAAATATGAGCTTCATTGATATTTTGATTAACGAAATAGCGATAAATTTTTTCGCAAATAAATCGGGCGCATTGCTTTTTTGACAAAATGATATCAATGATATCATCACCATCGAAATATCCGCGTTTGCCAAAAAATCGCTTAATACCATGATCATGCTGCATCAATCTGATCCTAAAGCCTCCCATAAAATTATGATAATAACCGGTAAAGGCCCTTGCGCTTTCTTTGATATCCTTTTCAGAATAATGCCCGCTTCCCAATGTGAACAATTCCATGAGTTCACGTGCAAAATTTTCATTAGGGCTCTTTTTGATATTATGCTTATTGTTCAGGTATATCAGCATGGCCGGTTCTTTTGAAATGGCTTTTACAAAATCTCTGAAATTTCCTAATGCATGCCTTCTTAATGTATTGTTATATGCTTGCACATATAAAACATTGTTGTCTTTACAAACGAAATGATTTGCCCAAAACAGGGTCATGCGCTCTCTAAGAACCGCCTTTTCACCCGACATACGATGCATCCATGCAATATTCAGTTCCCTGATTTTATCATTGCTCCTTTTAAAAAATGATCGGACGGCTTTGGGGTCCTTGAATAGTTTTTTTGGATCGATTGATCTAAACTCAGATAAATCGACCTCAAGTTTGTCGTATTGGCCCGATTCCTCAAAGAGCGAGCCAACAATCTCAGCTCGTGATTTATGTAGTAACTGCTTGTCCTGATTCGGTTTTAATCCGAATCCTGCCCTCCAGTATAAATGTTTAATATGACTGATCTCCATTTGTAATTGGACTGAATAAAATTGAATTCGTTTAATCAATACAAAAACAACGCCAAATTTAAAATGCTTTTCAAATTGAAATTTATTTGCACAAAAAAACCGTTTGATTCAAACGGTTTTAATGTACATATATTTGTGCAATATTTATAAGTCGAACTTTATCCCCTGGGCTAAAGGCAGGTCAGTAGTATAATTGATCGTATTTGTTTGGCGTCTCATATATACTTTCCAGGCATCGCTTCCCGATTCACGACCGCCACCTGTATCTTTCTCACCTCCAAAAGCACCACCAATTTCGGCACCAGAGGTTCCTATATTAACATTTGCGATCCCACAATCGCTTCCGGCATGTGAAAGAAAACGTTCGGCTTCTCTAAGATTATTCGTCATAATAGCTGAAGACAGACCTTGTGCAACACCATTTTGTACATCAATGGCATTTTCAACATCACCCGAATATTTTAAGAGATATAAAACCGGGGCGAAGGTCTCATGCTGAACGATTTCAAAACTGTTATCGGCCTCAGCAATCGCAGGTTTAACATAGCATCCGCTTTCATAGCCTTCCCCTTCAAGAACACCGCCTTCAACGACAATTTTTCCGCCTTCTTCAACAACTTTTTCGAGAGCCTGTTCATACATTTTCACCGCATCTTTATCAATGAGAGGGCCAACATGATTATTTTCATCCAATGGATTTCCAATACGTAATTGTTTATAGGCTTCAACAACGGCTTGTTTGACCTTATCATAAATGCTTTCATGGATGATCAATCTTCGTGTTGATGTACAACGCTGACCGCAGGTACCCACGGCCCCAAATACAGCACCGATAACCGTCATTTTTATATCGGCATCCGGCGTTACGATTATGGCATTATTTCCGCCCAGTTCGAGCAATGATTTTCCCAATCGTTCACCGACGGTTTTGGCAACAATTCTTCCCATTCGTGTAGAGCCTGTTGCTGAAATAAGCGGAACGCGTTTATCTGTGGTCATCATTTGTCCAACGCGATAGTCGCCATTGATTAAACAAGAGATCCCTTCAGGCAGATCGTTTTCCTTAAATACTTCAGCAGCAATATTCTGACAGGCAACACCACACAAAGGTGCTTTTTCTGAAGGTTTCCAAATGCATACATCGCCACATACCCAGGCCAATGCCGTATTCCAGGCCCAAACCGCTACAGGAAAATTAAAAGCCGATATGATTCCAACAACGCCCAATGGATGATATTGTTCATACATGCGATGGCCAAAACGCTCCGAATGCATCGTTAGCCCGTGTAACTGACGTGATAATCCAACGGCGAAATCACAGATATCAATCATTTCCTGAACTTCCCCCAGGCCTTCCTGATAGGATTTCCCCATCTCATAAGACACTAACTTACCTAACGGTTCTTTAAGTTCCCGAAGCTTTTCTCCAAATTGTCGAACAACTTCTCCGCGTTGTGGAGCCGGCATCAAACGCCAGGATTTGAATGCCTCTGTGGCAGCATCGATTACTTTTGAGTAATCACTTTCAGTAGTGCTTTTTACTTTTGCGATCAATTGACCGTCAACAGGAGAATAGCTTTCAATGAGTTCTCCATTCGAAAACCAATTCGACCCCGTTGAAGTGCCTTCATTGATAGCGCTAACACCCAATTTTGACAGTGCTTCTTTTATTCCGAAATCAGTTGCAACTGCTTCCATATTTTTTAATTGTTTATGTTCATAATTTACGCTGCGAAGATAGTAATTTATTAGATCATCTTTTTCTTATATACAGCTTAAAATACTACCTTTAGAAACCATTTATTCAAAATTCGCCATTATGAAGAATCTCATATATTTATGTTCATTGCTATTCTTAGTTTCAGCTTGCAAATCGGAAGAGAAAAAACCAGACCTGGCCACTGATGTTAAAACAACTTTTGAAAGCAGCCCCAAAGCCGATTTTGCCATTGTCATCCATGGGGGAGCCGGGACAATTCTCAAGAAAAATATGAGTGATGAAATGGAAGCAGCCTATAAGGCTGTTTTGGAAAACGCAATACGAACAGGATATGAGATCCTGAATGCTGGGGGGACCAGCCTTGATGCCGTCACCAAAACCATAAATGTCATGGAAGATTCGCCACTCTTCAATGCCGGAAAGGGTGCCGTGTTCACCAATGACGAAACCAATGAACTGGATGCTTCAATAATGGACGGGGAATCCTTAAATGCCGGAGCCTCAGCCGGAACGACAACGGTTAAAAATCCTATTGATCTGGCCAGAGCAGTTATGGACAATTCCCCACATGTAATGTTATCAGGGCCAGGTGCGGAAACCTTTGCTGAAGAACAAGGATTAGAATTGGTGGAACCCGCTTATTTTTATACCGAACATAGAATGGAAGCTTTACAACGGATTAAGGAATCTGAAAAAGTCGAACTGGATCATGATGATAAGACAGCGTTCTATGATCCCATTATTAAAAATTCAAAATTCGGGACAGTGGGTTGTGCTGCCCTTGACAAAAACGGTAATTTGGCTGCCGGGACCTCAACTGGAGGCATGACCAATAAACGTTGGGGACGCATCGGTGATGCGCCAATAATCGGTTCCGGGACATATGCTAACAATGCAACCTGCGCCGTATCGAGTACTGGTTGGGGCGAGTATTTTATTCGGGCTCAGGTAGCACATGACATTTCTGCCATGATGGAATATAAAAATGTGAGTCTTGCCGAAGCTTCCAAAGAAGTCATTCATAATAAAATGGGGAAATTAGGCGGTACTGGTGGAATTGTTGCCGTTGACAAGAACGGAAATATTGCCATGGAATTTAATACCGAAGGTATGTATCGGGCTACAATGAATGATAAGGGTGAGCTCATCATTAAAATCTACAAGGACTAATTTTAAGAGGAATTTAACGGATTGGCGTGGTCTGGATCAAATTATCTGAGCGTAAATTAAGAAAAGGGGAGCGTTCCTTTTTTATCGTTCAAATAATGTTTCACCCATAAAAATCAAATTCCATGAAAATTCTTTTTAGTTTTTTATTCGTTCTACTCACTACCACAATTTCCTTTTCTCAATCTTCCCTCTACGTTTCTGCCGATAATGGATTATACGTTCGAGAAGCGCCGGGACAAGCTGCCAACGTCATTACCAAACTCAATTATGGCACTAAGGTCGATGTTGTAAAACATACTAATCTCACAATGGATGTTTTGGAGAAAGGCAATATCATTAAAGGGGAATGGGTAAAGGTCAACGCCTATGCCAATTACAATTATATCGAAGGTTTTGTATTTAACGGATATCTCACTGAAAAAGAATTAAAACCAAGGGTTCATGTGAATTTCGATGCGTTTCGAACCAC
>JABDLA010000158.1 GCA_013001965.1 Flavobacteriaceae bacterium
TTTCCGGAAATAAGGAATTTTGTAAAAAAAGAAATGGCATCACATATTTTAAAAACTTACGGGAAACCAGATGTGATCGCTGGTGTTGCCACAGGTGCCATTGGCATTGGAGCTTTGGTAGCCGACCAATTAGAACTTCCCTTTATCTATGTGCGCCCTGAACCGAAATCCCATGGCCGTCAAAATCAGATCGAGGGTTATCTTGAAAAGGGGCAAAAGATCGTGGTTGTTGAAGACTTGATAAGTACCGGCAAAAGCAGTTTAAATGCAGTACGAGCACTTAAGGATGCCGATGCCGATGTTCAGGGAATGGTTGCTGTTTTTTCTTATGGTTTTGAAATTGCCAAAGAAAATTTTAAGAATGCGGCTGTACAACTTCATACCCTAAGTAATTACGAAAACCTGCTCGAACAAGCCCTGGATATAAACTATATTCAAGAATATGAACTGGAAACTTTGTCACTTTGGAATGCAAATCCTTCAGAATGGAATGTTTATTGATTAGCAGTTATAAAATATATTCATATGACCTTAAATTCGCCTAAAGTAAACGTTGATAAATCCGCTCAGGAACTGTTTGATTTTTTAAGCAATGTCGAAAATTTTGAAAAATTAATGCCCGAAAACATCAGTAAATTTGAGGTTTTGGGCGATGATAAATTTCTATTTGCTCTTTCCGGTATGCCTGAAATTATTCTTCAGAAAAAGGAAGCCGAGGCACCAAATAAGATCGTTCTTGGTGCTGCAGGAGGTAAAATTGATTTCTCTTTAACCGGACAGATCACCTCATTGGATACTGACAAAAGCGATGTTCAACTCGTTTTTAGTGGCGATTTTAATCCCATGATGGCCATGATGATTAAAGGTCCGATTAGTAAATTTATTGAAACCTTGACCACCAACATTCCACAAGCTGTTTAATACAGGAGTTCAATGTCTTTAAGATCGTATGATCTCAGGATATCATCTTCCAGAAGCACTTTTAAATTGCCAGAGCGGTCTATTCCTTTTATAAAGCCCGGAAAAATGCGTTGTTGCTTATCTTTAAAGGAGGACGGTTTGTCCTTTCGAAACAACAATGATTCATAATCCTGCCGCAACTGATCGTAACCAAGTTTCTCAAGCCGATCAAAATAATATTCAAGCTTTTTCAGGATATGCTGCACTAATTCGTCGAGATCAAAAAGCTGTCCTTTAATGATCTTTAAGGAGGACGCTTTAGGTAAATTTTTGAATTGTGTTTGATTAACATTAAGTCCAATTCCTATGATCGATGCCTCAAGATTGTTGTTTTTAATGACATTTTCAATCAAAATGCCACAAATTTTCTTGTCTTCTGACAAAATGTCGTTAGGCCATTTGACATATAATTTTGGGATATTGAAACTGCGTAAAACCGCAATTATAGCAAGAGAAGTCACGATACTTATGGAGAAACTTTCCTCAACTGAAATACTGCTTGTATGCTTAAATACACTGCATGTGAGGTTTTTTCCGCCCTCAACCTGCCAGGACGTACCCATTTGACCCCTACCTTTTGTTTGAAACTTGGCCACGACGGTTGTATAGTCTTCCATCGAATTTTTTGAACATAATTCCTTCAAATAGGAATTCGTTGAGTCAATGGCATTAAGTTTGATTATAGGCATCTTAAATAATTAATTGAAATTATAATTTTCTTAAGAATATTAAACGTGTTTAGAGTTAAAAAAATAATAACTTTGCACAAATTAAAACTTTTTAATGACGAAAGAAAATAGGAAAGCAGACCAATTAATAGCAGTGATATTAAGTGGGATAGAAGATGTAAAAGGACAGAATATTAATATTTTAGATTTAAGAGAGATTGAAAATACCGTTTGCGACTATTTTATTATTTGTGAAGGAACTTCAAATACACAAGTTAACGCCATTGTAAATTCCGTTCAAAAAAAAGTTAGCAAGGAAATTAAAGACAAGCCCTGGCATATTGAAGGTAGCGATAATGCCGAATGGGTGCTCATGGATTATGTGAACGTTGTTGTTCATGTGTTTCAAAAACATATTAGAGAATACTATGATATTGAAAGTCTGTGGGGCGATGCGATATCGACCGAGATAAAAACAAGTTATTAAAACACATTGAATGTCAAATAATAAGAACATCAATAAAAAACCTAAAGTAAGTTCATATTGGATATACGGACTTATACTCGCCATATTTTTATTTATCAATATTTTTTCTGGGGGAATGGGATCAACCGGATCCCAAACTACACCTTCTCAATTCTTTGATTATCTGGAAAATGGTGATATTGAAAAAGTAGAAATCGTCAATCAACGTGAAGCCAAGGTTTATTTAACACCTCAAGCCGAACAAAAAGAGGTCCATAAAAGTGCCAAACGCCCGCAATTACTGCCAATGTCGGGTCAGGCACCTAACTATCAATTTGAATTTGGTGATCTACAGTTATTCCAGGAAGATCTCAAGGAAATCATTTCAACCAACGAATTAGATACTGTAATCAAATATGAAACAGAACAAAACGTTTGGGGTGAATTCTTATTGACGCTTCTTCCCTTTGTTCTTATCATTGGTGTATGGATTTTCATCATGAGACGAATGTCATCTGGAGCTGGTGGTGGTGCCGGCGGACAAATATTCAACATAGGAAAATCGAAGGCTAAATTATTTGATCAAAATACTGAAGTTAAAACCTCATTTAAAGATGTTGCGGGACTAGAAGGTGCCAAGGAAGAGGTTCAGGAAATTGTAGATTTCTTAAAAAACCCCGAAAAATATACATCACTGGGCGGTAAAATTCCGAAAGGAGCCTTACTAATTGGTGCACCGGGAACGGGTAAAACATTACTTGCCAAAGCCGTTGCAGGAGAAGCAAAAGTACCCTTCTTTTCACTCTCAGGCTCAGATTTTGTTGAGATGTTCGTTGGAGTTGGTGCCTCCAGAGTAAGAGACCTTTTTAAACAAGCCAAAGAAAAATCACCTTCAATAATTTTTATTGACGAGATCGATGCCATTGGGCGTGCAAGAGGAAAGAGTAACTTTTCAGGCTCTAATGACGAACGTGAAAATACATTGAATCAATTATTGACCGAAATGGATGGTTTCGGTACCAATACAAATGTTATTGTACTTGCCGCGACCAACCGCGCCGATGTCCTTGATAAGGCGTTGATGCGAGCCGGTCGTTTCGATCGTCAGATCTTCGTTGATCTGCCCGATGTCAGAGAGCGTAAAGAAATTTTTGAAGTTCATATGAGACCTCTTAAGAAGGACGAATCTTTAGATGTCGATTTCTTAGCCAAACAAACACCTGGAT
>JABDLA010000147.1 GCA_013001965.1 Flavobacteriaceae bacterium
TCTAAATAATCCAGTTTAAAGGCTTTGTGAAATGCCTTTACAGCTTCCATTTTTTGTTTCATTCTGAAATTTTATTTTACCAGTTTAATTAGCCACGAAGGTACTATTTTTAAAACCCATGCGATCATGATCCAACGCCTTGAAATATAGACGGTTCGTTTTTTTCTTTTAACGGCATTATAGATCTGTTTGCTCGCTTTTTCGAGCGAGGACATCCAGAAAATATCATCGCCTAAAGCCATTCGCGTATCGACATAGCCCGGACGAACATCGGTAATATACACCTTATTACCTTTGATCTCTTTCGCCTTGAAATATAAGGATTCCAGATAATTCACCTGGTAGGCCTTTGAGGCGAAATAAGACGGTGAATGCCGGTTTCCTCTTAAGGATGCTATGGAAGAGATAGACACAAGATGACCGAAGCCTTGTTTTTTAAATAGATTGAATGCCAGGTCATAGATATGTGTTGCAGCCAAAACATTGGTTTTAATGGTTTCATGCTCCTTCTCCCAATCCAGTTCAGGGTTCTCAAAACCGATGCCTGCAGTATGTATGATAAGATCTACTGTTTTGAAGGATTGATTGATTTGATCAAAAGATTGAGCAGTCGAATTGATATCCTGAACATCCAAAATATAGATGGAATAGGCCTTTGGCTGCTCTTTTTTGATCTCCTCCAGCAATTCCTGTCGGCGCCCTGTTATAGCCACTTTATAGCCATCTTTAACTAAAAATGATGCAAGTTGTCGACCAATTCCTGAAGTTGCCCCGAATACTATGGCGTTTGACATAATTATTTATAAATTCGTGTTCCTTTATAAGGAAGAACTAAAATTAAGCAAATATGTTTACAGAGGGACAAATTGTGTTTGCGATTATTTTTGCAGTAGTGTTTATCATTGCACTGTTTATCGCCTATCGCAAAGACAAGAAATTGCACAACCGCTATTATAAGGGCAGTGTCTGGGTCCTGATCGCTTTTATCTCCTTTTTATTAATGATCGCTGCCATCAAGCATTTTTTGGGGTAATTCGGCTGGATTAATGAATCCTATTTTGAAATTATTTTGATTCAAAACCCAATTTTCAATCTTAACGAATATGACCAAAAACCGTATCTTTGGTATCAATCAACTTATTCTCCTACATCATGAAAGCATTCAAGTACATCATTTTTTTATTGTTGATCATCATAATAGGAGTAGCCATCTATATTGGCGTTCAACCCAACTCTTATGAGGTTTCCAGAACTCGCAATTTCGAAGCTCCCGCAGCCGTGATCTATGATAATGTCATCGACTTTAAAAACTGGGAGGCCTGGTCTTCCTGGGCCGAAAAGGATCCTGACATGGTCATTACGCTACCCGAACAAACCAAAGGAGTAGGAGGACATTATTCCTGGGAAGATAAGGATGGTATAGGCACTATGAAAACGCTGGCTACCGAAGCAAATGCATCGATTAATCAGGAATTGCAATTTGGTGATTTCGAGCCGTCACAAGTGAATTGGAATTTTAATGCGAAGGAAGATGGTACCACTGACGTGGTTTGGAAGATGACGAGCGAAAAAGTACCGTTTATGTTCAAGGCCTTTTCGGTTATGGCAGGCGGATTTGATGCCATGATCGGTCCTGATTTTGAGCGCGGACTTGAAAAATTAGACAGTATAATTCAAATAAGTATGAAAAAATATGAGGTCACTATTGAAGGTATAAAAGATTATGGTGGTGGTTATTATTTATATAAGACCACTAACGCCGACAATAGCAATATCAGTCAGAAAATGGGTGAGAATTATGGAAGCATTGGAGCGTTTATGGGGCAGAATAATATTCAAATGAACGGCATGCCGCTAACAGTTTATCACGATATGAATCAGGAAGATGGCACTGTTGTTATGAGCAACGGTCTTCCGGTTAGAGAAAAAGTTGATACGCCCGAAGGTAGTGATGTTTTATGCGGATATATTCCAAAAATGAAAGCCTTAAAAGTTGTCATGCTCGGAAACTATACCAATCTTGAAAAGGCATGGGGACAAGCTATGGAGCATATTGCAAAAAATAACTTGGAACAATCTGAAGAAAAACCATTTGAGATCTATACCAATGACCCGGGAATGTTTCCAAATCCAGCCGATTGGCGAACCGAAATTTATATTCCTCTTAAAGATTAATGAAAGCACTTTTACTTGTATTTGTAGGCGGAGGCTTAGGAAGTACTCTACGATATCTTATTGGGAAATTTTTAAATGCTCCCGATATGTCTTTCCCCTGGGGCACTTTTTTGGTAAATATCATCGGTAGTTTTTTAGTCGGACTTGCCTTCGGATGGCTGCTTGAGAAAAATAAGTTTACCGATGACCTCATGTTTTTTCTTGTGGTAGGATTTTGCGGTGGCTTCACAACTTTCTCGGCCTTCGCGCACGAAAGTCTGACCTTTCTGAGATATGGCTATTTCAATTTGTTTGCGATTTACGTCCTGACCAGCCTGGTTGTTGGATTGTTTTGTGTCTGGCTAGGTTATGCACTGATAAAATTTATTTAAATTTAGTCTTACTCTTTTTTAAAGGCCTTCACCCCGGCTTCGATCTTTAGGTTCAGATAATTGTCCCTGGGTACGATAGGACAGGAATATTTTTCATTGTAAACACAATAGGGATTATAAGCTTCATTGAAATCGATCTCAATACTATCGCCTTCCGGAATTCTCAAATCAATATAGCGTCCGCCACCATAAGTTTCTTCACCATTGGTATTATCTAAGAAGGGCAGGAACAAATAATCTTCATTTCCCGGGGTTTCAAGCGATTCCTTCCCCTGGTACACATTAAGTTTATAGAGCTCATCATTGATCTCAAAGGAAAGAATACCATATACACGTTCTTCTCGCAATTCATCGGTATTGGTTTTCATCTTAAAATATTCCGAATCCGGAGTCCTTAACAAAAAGGCATCAACCTTAAAGGTTTCATTATATGTATAAAAATCAAGGCCTTCAAAACTCTTTCTGTCTTTTTTGGTAAGCGGTGATTTGGTGGCATCCTTGAAGTCGGCGTTCATTTTCTGTTGCCAGCCTGTTTCCCCCTGAATTGGTTTTTTCCCATCAGAGCAATTAAAATACAATGCCAACCCAAATAAGAGAATCAATTTTTTCATTTGTGGAATTTTTTTAATCTCAAAAATACAACTTACACTTTTTTTATTTAGCTTTGATTCCGTTAAAGAAAAAAATATGTGGAATACGATCACAGTTTATAATCAAGGAACCGGAACTTCAAACGGAAGTTGGTGGACTTGCTATGTATTGTGATAATATGAATATAGAATATTACAATTTAGAAAAGTCCGACAGCAACGTCGGACTTTTTATTTTTATACAGCTTAACAGCGCAACCGATTAATGAAACGCTTATTTCAGAACTATATCAACACCTTTGAAGGACTTTCGAGAGAGGTCTGGTGGCTGGCGCTCATCACCTTTATCAATCGTGCCGGTACAATGGTTATTCCCTTCCTGTCGCTCTACCTGACTAAAAGCCTGGATTTTAGTCTGAGCGATGTTGGCTGGGTGATGACTTCATTTGGATTGGGTTCGGTTGTTGGGTCCTGGTTGGGCGGGAAACTTACGGACAAGATCGGTTATTATAAAGTGATGATATTCAGTTTATTTCTGACCGGCCTACTTTTTATAGGCTTGCAGTATCTGGATACCTTCTTTACAATGTGCATCGGGATTTTTGTGGTCATGCTGGTTGCTGATTCATTCCGTCCGGCCATGTTTGTCGCCATGAGCGCCTACAGCAAACCTGAAAATAAAACACGTTCGGTTACTTTGATCAGATTGGCTATAAACCTTGGGTTTTCGGCAGGGCCGGCTGTTGGTGGTTTGATCATTACAACTATGAGTTATGGAGGATTGTTCTGGGTGGATGGCATTACCTGTATCCTGGCGACAATTGTGTTGATCAAAGTGCTTCATCCGAAAACAACCACCACTTTGGATGAAATAAAAGTAGAACATCCTGAATCAGCCTACAGCGATAAGGCATTTTTGGTATTCCTGGTTGCTATGACCTTATTCGGGATCATTTTCCTGCAATATTTCTCGACCATACCATTATATTATAAGGACGTTCATTTCTTAACCGAATTTGAGATCGGCTTGTTGCTGGGCATGAACGGACTGATCATTTTTATTCTTGAAATGCCGCTGATCAAGTGGCTGGAGAACCGAAGGGCAACCAAAGCAGGGCTTATGCTTTTAGGAGCCGTACTCACAGGGGCCAGCTTCTTAGTGTTAAATATGACCTCCTGGGTGGGTATACTGATCATAGGGATGCTGTTGATGACCATTGGTGAAATGATCATTTTTCCATTTTCAAATGCCTTCGCAATGGATCGGGCAAAAAAAGGAAACCAAGGTGAATTCCTTGCCTTATACACCATAGCTTTCTCGATAGCACATATTGGTGGTCACAATGCAGGTATGCAAATGATTGACAGAATCGGGTTTGATAATACCTGGTATGTTATTACCTTTATTTCAGTGCTTTGCATGATTCTCCTATTAATTTTGAAACGCATGCTTGCTAAACCTCATAAAGACCAATAAAATGAATCTAAATCAAATCACCATTCCATCTCTGGATTTAAAAGCATCAATTGAGTTTTATACCAAACTGGGATTGAATCTTATAGTCGAAGCATTACCAACCTATGTGCGATTTGAATGTCCGGATGGCGATTCGACTCTATCCATTCATCTTGTCGAGAACATTACTGAAGGCGATCGCATTATCATTTATTTTGAAGACAGCGATCTTGACAGTTTGGTCAAAAATCTAAAACTAAAAGGTATTAACTTTACATCGGAACCGGAAGACAAGTCCTGGCTTTGGAGAGAGGCTCATTTGAATGATCCGGATGGTAATAAATTGATCTTATACCATGCCGGAATTAATAGAAAAAATCCGCCCTGGCGCGTAAATTAAGATGAAAAAAATAATATTATTGGTTTGTTGTACAGTTTTAATTGGCTGTAACAGCAATGTACAGAAAGCAGATGTCATTGAAAAGGCAATGACTGAAACCAAAACCTTTCCTGAATTGGATCCCAATCGTTATAATGTGGCATTTCTCATTATGCATGGCGTCTATAATACTGAATTAACAGCGCCTTTTGATATTTTTCAGCATACCATTTTCCGAGAAAATATAAAGGCCATGAATGTGTTCACAGTGGCAAATACTTCCGATCCCATTGTAAGCTTTGAAGGTATGCGAATTCTCCCCGACTTCAATTATTTGGAAGATGATTTACCTAAAATTGATATCCTTGTTGTTCCCAGTGCCGAACATCATTTAGATACTGACCTAGAGGACGAAGCAATGATAAATTTCGTAAAAGAAGTTGATCAAAATGCCATGTTTATAACATCGCATTGCGACGGTGCCTTTGTTCTTGCCAAGGCCGGCATTCTGGACAATAGTGTGTCAACGACCTTCCCCAGTGATATCGATAAAATGCGAAGCATGTTTCCCGAATTGGATATTAGGAAGGACGTCCTTTTTGTTCATGACGGCAAATACATTACATCAGCCGGAGGAGCAAAAAGTTTTGAAGCCGCACTTTATTTATGTGAATTTCTTTATGGTGCCCAAATCGCGCGTTCCTTAGCAGGAGGATTGGTGATTGATTGGGATTTGAATAATGTACCGCACGTTATTATCAAAAACTGAAATATTGACGAATTCAGATTTAATATGACCTATGATTAAACTTTTTGATACGGATATAGTCATATATTACAAAAATACTTCCTGTCGAATGCTAAAAAACACGGCCTTAGTTCTTTTTTGTTTGTGCTTTACACTCCCTGTTTTTGCCCAACAGAAAAACAATAATCTCAGGGATATTAGCGGTCACATCACTTTTATAGGAGAAACGGTTTCGAATGTAAATATCGTTGTGCGAAATACATCCAGGGGTACTCAAACGGATGCACGCGGCAGGTATACTATCGAAGCACGAACAGGCGAAACTCTCACATTCAGTCACATCAGTTATAAAACCGTTCGTATTATTATTGAAGACATAACCTCCGAACTCAATATTGAAATGATCGAAAAAACTAACGAGTTGGATGAAGTCGTTGTTATTGCCAAATCTGTTAATGGAGAAGTAGTAAAACGTCGGCAGAAAGCAGATAGAGAATTTCAATCCTCGAGAGGAAATGTTGACCCTCGAACGGCAGGCTATGCTGTCGGATTTGTTGATGGTGAAGAGATCAGTAATACCTATTCCTCAATAAAAGAAGCTCTCAGGGGTAAGTTGGCCGGCTATCATGTAAATGGAATCGACGGACTGGCTTACTTAAGAGGTGGGAATTTTTCGGTTACTCAGGACTATCCAGTTGCTTGGGAAGTGGATGGCGTATTTTCTACAGAAGAACCTTTTGGCCTGGACCTTTCACAGATTGAAAGTGTTTATGCTTTAAAATCACTTGCCGCTACAAATAAATACGGCACCTTAGGTGCTGGTGGAGTTATTGTGATCCTAACTAAGTATGGTGGCTTTAATCCCTCAGAAGCTCAGCGTTTAAAGATTGCTGAGCAATACACTAACAAAAACTACTATGGCAACGATGCCATTGATTATAATTCCAAGGCTGATTTGAACGATATTTTAATTCTGGAATTACGTGATCGCGCTTATAGTGAGAACAATCCTGAACTGCTAAAAGCCCTGGCCTATTTTTATCAGGCTCAAGGCAAGAGAGTCGAGGCAGTTAAAGTATATGAGGACGTGTTTAAGCTCCGTCCAACCTATGCACAGTCTTATCGCGATCTGGCTAATGCCTACATAGTAAACGACCAGTTTAAAAAAGGCTGGCGTCTTTATATGAGCTACCTCATGCAAGGTCATGATGTGAGTGGCGACGATATAGGCCAGATCATTTATAATGAAATGGAATACCTGTACTTCAACCGCCAAAATCAAACAGCTATCAGAGAGCAATTTATTCCTCAAAACGAGACCATAGAAGAATTTCGGAATGATGTGCGTATGGTTTTCGAGTGGAACACCTCTGAAGCAGAATTCGAACTTGAATTTGTTAGCCCCGATACGAGGAGTTATGTTTTTGAGCATTCATTGGAAGCCAACCAGGAATTGATTTCGAAGGAAAAAACCATTGGCTTTTCAAGTAAAGAATTCATCATTGATGATGTTGGTGAAGGTGATTGGCTAATCAATTTAACCTATAAGGGTAACAAAATGAATGAACCTACTTATTTCAAAGTAACAACATATTATCACTGGGGAAAATCCGGTCAGAAAAAGGAAGTCACCTTATACAAGCTTCAGGACGAACGCTTTAAATTTTTACTTCAGAAACTTAACAAGTCCATTCTCGCTACTTTCAACTAAAATATTATTGTTAAAAGTAAAGACTCCGGCTCGGGAAATGCGTAATATTCCTTATTTTTAAAATTCAATTTTCTAAACTAACCAGCACATGAAACTCAGATTGTTCTCTTTTGTCATGATCGCCTGTTTGATCGTGGCAAGTCCTGCTGCAGCTCAGGATTATTTCTTTAAAGACAAATCCCCTTTTGATGCCAACATTCCCTCCCCGGAAGAATTCTTAGGATACCCGATAGGGTTCCAGCACACACGGCATGATCAAATTGTATCCTATTTTCAGAAACTTGCAGATGTTTCCGATCGGGCGACTATAGAAATATATGGTCATACCCATGAAAAACGGAAGCTGGTCATGCTTACTGTTTCAACTCCAGATAATTTAAATGATCTGGAGTCACTAAAAAGTCAGCATTTAGAATATGTTGACCCTACGAAAAATCCAACAAATTATGACACTCTTCCAATTTTCGTGCAGCTAGGATATAATGTACATGGCAATGAGCCTTCGTCTTCCGAAGCAGCCTTACTGACTGCATACACCTTGGTGGCTTCAACAAGTCCGGAGGTCATGAATTACATTAACAATGCGATTATTTTTATCGATCCTACGATCAATCCTGATGGCCGTGACCGACATACACAATGGGCCAATCAATTTAAAGCCAATCAATTGGTTTCCGATGGCTCTGATGCCGAGCATAACGAAGCCTGGCCAAGAGGGCGTACCAACCATTACTGGTTCGATCTTAACAGGGATTGGTTGTTGGCCGTCCATCCCGAAAGTCAGGGCAAACTCAATTGGTATCACCAATGGTACCCGAATGTGGTCACCGATTTTCACGAGATGGGAACCAATAGCAATTATTTTTTCGAACCAATGAAACCTATTGGAAGCCAGGATCCAATTATGCCAAAGGAAAATTATGAAGACCTCAACGATCTATTCGCTCCTTATTATTCAGATGCCTTGGATAATATTGGTTCCTTCTATTATACAAAGGAATCTTTTGATGGCACCTATCCGGGCTATG
>JABDLA010000010.1 GCA_013001965.1 Flavobacteriaceae bacterium
GGAAGATCCCTTATTTATTAGCGGAAGAAAAAAGACTCGATGGCTGGGACATGTATCCATTTGGTTTTAACCCCAATGTTAATCCGAAATTAGGTAAAGAAGTTTGGGCGACCATTAAGGATATAAATCGCATTTCAGACAATTTAAGTTCAGCGATTAAATATAAATTTGGTGATTACGACCGTATCGCGATCGTTGCCCACAGTCTGGGCGGCTTGGTTGCTCAGCGCGCCATCTTAAATTTAGATGAAACCAACAGGTCGCGAATTAGCCATCTCCTTTTAATGGGAACCCCCAACAATGGCATAACCAATGATGCCGTTAAGAAGTTATGGAAAAATAAAATTAGTGAACTCATTCAAGATCAGCCCTATATTTCAAATTTAAGGACAGATTGGGCCAATACGTTCAAAGCGTCCTATCCATTCGAACTTAAGGTTGTCGCATCTACCAAAGATGATTATGTGTCTAAAGATTCAAATTTAGATCCTTTCGATAAAAAACACTGGGTCACTATTTCAGGAGATCATTTTTCCATGGTCAAAACCGAAACAAAAGACAACGATGCTTTTCATCTCATTTTAGAAACGCTCACCAATAATAACTTCTTTAATCAATTTACAGATGAAGAAGAAGTAAATTTATTGTTAGGAGAATATGATTCGGTCATTCGAAAATTAGAACCTCATCTGGATGATCTTGATGAACGTGGTCTTGAAAAACTCATTCATGCGCTTGAAGGTGTTGGCCGAAGCGATGACGCCATAAAGATTTTAAAAACGCATGAGATCGCTCAAAACGATTCAGATATGCTTCGGAATTTAGGCGACATTTACAAACGAAAATATTTGAGCGACAGTAAGGCATCCGACGGACAGTCAGCCTTTGATTGTTACAATAAAGCATATAAGATCGCCAAAAAAAATAATGAAATTGAAGATGCTTATCTAAGTGCCATCAACCTGGCCTTTCTTAATTTGATGTTGGAAGAAGACATTCAGGACATGCAGAAATTTGCCAAAAGAGCTTTAAAGGCCGCTGCTAAATATCCTTTAGAGAATGTGTGGAATCTCGCGACCATTGCAGAAGCTAATTTGTACTTAGGAAAACTCAAAAAAACAAAAAAATACTATAAGAAAGCTGCAAAAAATGCCGGTGTCAGAGATAAGATCGCTATTTATTCGAATGCCTATACAGCTTATGTCATGCTAACTAAGGCGGAAGATCCAAACGATAAATTCGTTAAATTTTTGACCTCAGAATTTCTGGATTAGATCAAGCAGATCTTTAATTTCCAAAGGCGGTCAGGACCAATGTTCTGGAACCGCCATGATCTCTATGCTCACAGAGATAAATGCCCTGCCAGGTTCCTAAATTTAGTTCTCCCTTTGTAATTGGTATTTGCACGGAAGCACCCATTAAGGAAGCCTTTATATGTGCCGGCATATCATCGGGCCCTTCCATGGTATGTCTGTAATAAGGAGCATTCTCAGGAACCATTTCGTTCATATGACTCTCAAAATCAGTTCTTACAGAAGCGTCTGCATTTTCATTGATCGTTAAGCTGGCCGAAGTATGTTTGATATGAATATGCAGTTGCCCAATATTAATAAGTTTCATTTCGGGAAGGGCAGCCGTAATTTCAGAAGTAATTAAATGAAAACCACGTTTAAAGGGTTTTAGTTTAATTTCTATTTGAAAGAAATGCGTCATTTTAAGTCTTTTGCTTCTTCTTTCGTGCTGCGGGGAACAAAACATTGTTCAAGATCAAACGATAACCCGGAGAGGTAGGATGCAAAGCGAGTTCTGTTTTTGGATCTCCTACTCTATGTGTATAATCTTCGGGGTCATGGCCGCCATAAAAAGTGAAAAAGCCTTTTCCCTGTATACCATGGATATATTTGGCTTCGCCATTTGTTTTATTTTCACCCATGATCAAGACATTAGATTTGATCTGATCGCGTGTAAATGAAGTGGTTTGCCCCATAAATCCTTTTACCAAAGCCGTATGATTTTGAGTCAGCATTGTAGGAACCGGATCCCATTTGGCCGAAAATTCCATCAATGAAAAATAATCGGTTGTTTTTGGGATACGCCTTTTTTGCGTCATGTCTATTGAGGAAAATTCGTAGACATTCGGTGAGCGTTCCAAAATAAAATCTGTAAATGCGAAGGTTTTATTATAATTGATCTTGCTTTGATAATTAGGTTCGCTGCCATCGCCATCAAACATAGGTTCACAGATATCGACACCTTCGGCCGACAATGCAATATCAAAACTGTCGGTCGCGCTACACATCGCAAACATAAATCCGCCACCTAAAACATACTCACGAATCTTGAGCACAACATCTAATTTGGACTGTGAAACCTTGTCATAACCCAACTTCGCAGCTAGTTTTTCGGCATCATGTTTTTCCTTGATATACCAAGCGGCCGAACGGTAACTACGGTAAAACTTTCCATATTGTCCGGTAAAATCCTCATGGTGCAGATGTAACCAATCGTAAAGTAGAAGTCCGTCGTTTAGCACCTCTTCGTCATAAATCGTTTCATAAGGTATTTCGGCATAGGTTAACACCATGGTTACAGCATCATCCCATGGTTGTTTACCATAAGGAGTATAAACTGCAATTTTTGGCGCTTTTTCAAGGATAACCGCTTCCATATTCTGACTCGGACTACTAATATCCTGCAAAATACTTTCAGCTTTAGAATCACTGATGACTTCAAAAGAAACGCCACGAATTTGACATTCTCGTTGTATTTCTTCAAAATCAGGTAATAAAAAGGAACCGCCTCTGTAATTCAGTAGCCATTTAACCTTTTGCTGTTTTTCGAGCGTCCAATAGGTAATTCCATAAGCCTTCAGGTGATCCTTCTGGCCTTCGGCATCCATTGGGATAAGGATATAGGAGGCAAAAGCATTGGCGGTTAAGCACAAGAATAGTATTAAAAGTATCTTTTTCACAAGTGAAATATACTCAAAAATTGTTCCCAAGCCTCTTATTTTAAGGGAATTTTAGGATTGCAGTTTAAAACGGAACATCATCGTCCTCCTGATCGGGAGAATCGAACGCATCATCTGTAGATGGATAATTATCGGGTTTAAAAGTGTCATCATTAGCCGCTGCATTCATTTTACTATGGAACTCGAATGGCGAGTCGAAATCGTCGAGATTGTCGAATTTCCCTAAATGACCGATAAACTTCAATCGTATTGAATCAAGACCACCATTTCTGTGTTTTGATACGATAAATTCTGCCTGACCTTCTGTGGGCGTACGTTCCTCATCATCCCATTCATCGATCTTGTAATATTCCGGACGATAAATAAAAGAAACAATGTCGGCGTCCTGTTCGATCGCCCCAGATTCTCTAAGGTCGGAAAGCAAGGGTCGTTTGCTTCCACCACGTGTTTCAACAGCCCTGGATAATTGTGAAAGCGCAATAACCGGAACACTTAGTTCCTTGGCTAATGCTTTTAAGTTTCTGGATATCATAGAGATCTCCTGTTCACGATTGCCTCCTTTTTGACTTCCACCGGAGGTCATTAATTGCAAATAATCGATGACCACCAATTTAATATCGTGTTGCGACTTTAATCGCCTTGCCTTTGCACGAAGATCGAAAATTGATAAGGATGGGGTATCGTCAATAAAGAGTGGCGCCTTTTCGAGGGCCTTTACTTTTACATTCAGTTGTTCCCATTCGTGTTTTTCCAAACGGCCTGTCCGAAGTTTTTCCGAGGAAAGACCAGTTTCAGAAGAGATTAGCCTGGTTATCAATTGTACGGAGGACATTTCCAGCGAAAAGAAGGCCACTGGAATATTCGAATTCACCGCTATATTTCGGGCCATGGAAAGGGTAAGTG
>JABDLA010000022.1 GCA_013001965.1 Flavobacteriaceae bacterium
ATGTCGTCATTGGAAATGATTGCATCATTCATTCAAACGTCAGTATATATGATGATTGTGTCATTGGAAATAATGTTCAAATTCAGGCTGGAACAGTCATAGGCTCAAATGCCTTCTACTACAAAAAACGTGAAGAGGGCTACGACAGATTGCTCTCAGGTGGCCGTGTGCTTATTGAAGATCATGTTGATATTGGTTCATCTTGTACAATAGACAGGGGGGTTACAGGAGATACTACAATAAAAGAAGGTACGAAAATCGATAACCAGGTTCAGATAGGCCATGATACGGTTATTGGCAAAAAATGTCTTATCGCTTCACAAGTTGGTATTGCCGGCTGCGTGATCGTGGAAGATGAAGTGACCATGTGGGGACAGGTTGGGATTACAAGTGGGGTAACCATAGGAGCGAAGGCGGCCATTTCAGCCAAGGCCGGAGTCAGCAAATCACTCGAAGGCGGTAAAAGTTATTTTGGGATTCCTGCCGATGATTTCAGATCAAAATATAAAGAAATTGCCTCCATCAAAAAGATCCCCGAAATCATGGATAAGCTAAATTTAAAATAGTGTTCAAAATAGTTCTTGATTTCTTTTCAATAATTTACATTTGTCACAGTTAAAAAATAATCTAGAATGAGCGTATTAGTCGATAAAAATTCAAAAATAATTGTTCAGGGTTTTACCGGAAGTGAAGGTACTTTTCATGCAGGACAGATGATAGAGTATGGAACGAATGTGGTTGGTGGTGTAACGCCGGGAAAGGGCGGACAAAAACATTTGGATAAGCCTGTTTTCAATACCGTAGAGGATGCGGTTAAACATGTAGGAGCGGATACCTCCATAATATTTGTGCCGCCGGCATTCGCGGCCGATGCCATTATGGAAGCAGCCGATGCAGGTATCAAGGTCGTAATCACCATAACCGAAGGTATTCCTGTAGCCGATATGATCAAGGTGGCTGAATATTTAAAACATAAAGATTGCAGGCTCATTGGGCCTAATTGCCCGGGAGTTATCACTCCTGAAGAAGCTAAAGTGGGTATTATGCCAGGCTTCGTGTTTAAAAAAGGTCGCGTTGGAATCGTTTCTAAATCGGGAACCTTGACTTATGAGGCCGCCGACCAGGTAGTTAAAGAAGGACTCGGGATCACAACAGCTATTGGAATTGGTGGTGACCCGATCATTGGGACGACTACCAAAGAAGCAGTGGAACTGCTCATCAATGACCCAGATACGAAATGTGTGGTGATGATTGGTGAAATTGGCGGACAACTAGAAGCTGAAGCCGCGAAATGGTATCAAAATAGTGGCAGTGATAAACCGGTTGTAGGATTTATTGCCGGGGAAACAGCACCTGCGGGACGAACCATGGGACATGCCGGAGCCATTGTTGGAGGCAGTGATGATACGGCACAGGCTAAAAAGAGAATTCTTAAAGAGTGTGGTATTCACGTTGTTGATTCACCCGCAGAAATTGGAAAAAAAGTGGCCGAAGTTCTTGGCTAAATAACTAATAAATAAGACAAAAGCATTGTTAAAAACCTCACAAATTCTTGTGAGGTTTTTTTATTTCTTACAACTTGTAATTGCTATCTTTGATCATCAATTAATCAAAAAGAATACATGAAATTACTTGAAGGAAAAACAGCCATTATTACCGGTGCAAGCAGAGGAATTGGAAAAGGGATCGCCCTTGTTTTTGCCAGGGAAGGTGCTAATGTTGCATTTACCTACAGCTCATCTGTTGAGGCCGCCAATGCATTGGAAAAAGAACTAAATGCAACAGGTGTTAAGGCCAAAGGGTATCAAAGTAATGCAGCAAGTTTTGAAGAAGCACAAAAATTGGCTGACGATGTTGTGGCCGAGTTTGGAAGTATAGATGTCCTGGTCAATAATGCCGGGATCACCAAAGACAATTTATTGATGCGGATTAGTGAGGAAGATTTTGATAAAGTGATCGAGGTCAATCTTAAATCGGTATTCAATATGACCAAAGCGGTCCAACGTACCATGTTGAAACAACGAAAAGGCTCCATAATTAATATGAGTTCGGTTGTTGGTGTAAAAGGCAATGCCGGTCAAACAAATTATGCTGCTTCCAAGGCTGGAATTATTGGATTTTCCAAATCTGTAGCCCTGGAATTGGGGTCACGAAATATTAGGAGCAATGTTATTGCTCCCGGATTTATTGAAACGGAGATGACGGCAAAACTGGATGAAGACACGGTAAACAGCTGGCGGGCCGCTATTCCATTAAAACGAGGAGGAACCCCTGAAGATATCGCCAATGTTTGTGTTTTCCTGGCAAGCGATATGTCGGCGTACATTACAGGCCAAACCATTAATGTTGATGGAGGTATGCTAACTTAATGATTATGAAAAAGGTATTTTTTACTGCATTGACCCTATGTTGCGTCAGTATCTTATCGGCACAGGATAGTTGGGTGACCACGAGTAATTTGGAACATGGTTACGCCATTGAATTTCCAAAAACACCGGCATTGCAATCTCAGCAGGTCCCCACTGAAGTGGGTAATCTAACGATGGATTATTATATGCTTGATCTGTCGACAGACGCCTCTTCAAAAAACCTGGTTTACATGTCGGCATACACAACATATCCGGCCAATGAGAGTTATTCTGATGAAGGCTTACAGAATTCGATGTTGGATGGATCGGTAGATGGTGCTGTGAAAAATATTAATGGAAAATTACTTTCTTCGGAGCATATAGAATTTCAGGGTTACAGAGGGCGGTATGCTAAAATCAGTATTTACAATGATGCGTATATCGTAAATTTAAAAAATATCTTGGTGGATAATCGGCTGTATTTTGT
>JABDLA010000029.1 GCA_013001965.1 Flavobacteriaceae bacterium
TAGAAGACACCGCATTTCAATGGGCACAGGAAATTTTAGGTAAGAGCCCGACCGCTATCAAAATGCTGAAATACTCGATGAATTTAATTGATGACGGATTAGTAGGTCAACAGATATTTGCAGGCGAAGCGACTCGTTTAGGCTATATGACAGATGAAGCGGAAGAAGGCCGTAATGCCTTTTTAGAAAAGCGAAAACCGGATTGGGGGAAGTTTCCGAAGTTTCCATGATAGGGACATAATGTGCTTTGTCAATGCATATCAAAGACATTCATTAACAACTTCGATATCGAAAGCAGCTGGATCAAAATCTTCCCCAAGCCATTCTAACCAATCATGGTATTCTTCATGTTCCGGATCCTTTATAATTTCCAATAGACGCTCATATCCCCATACTCCTCCGCAATCTTCGGGCGGACAGGCATTCTCACCATCAATACATACCGGATATCGCCCACTTGCATCTTTAGACAACATTTTTTCCAATAATATTTCATGTCTCCAACTATCTCCGAAATCATACTCATAAATCAATTTTGATTGGCTTCTTTTCAATAGATCATCCAATTTAACGTCGTCATATACATTAATTCTGTCAAACGTCCATGGATCATCTTCTCCATATATTTTTCTTTTATGAACAAAATGATGTAAGTGGGAATCCGTCCAACCCATTGTAATTTGCAGAATGTCATGAAGATCAGGTAATGTCGTATCCCGTTCAACCTGAATTCTTCTCCATATGACTGGATCAAAATACATTAAGGTCACTTTTAATTGGAATATTTGTTTCTGTGCCATCTTATAAAGTTAATTTTAATAATTTAAAATAAACGCATTACCATCCGCTTCATTATCGTTCTATTTACAAGATGTCAATTGTCCAATCGAATAATCTTACAAAAGGAAACTATCGAAGACCAACGGCAGGGGAATTTTCATACTGCCGGGTAATTATTTTCATAGGCTGCCTTCTGATTGTTTCTTGCCGCCCCACTAAAAATTACTTAGAGAAAGACTTTCCGGTACATCAATCACTGACCAAATACACACCATTAAATCATCCAGACAGCCTTTTATCAATAGTCTCTTTTAATATTGAATACGGCGAAAACATAGATAAGGCTTTAGAAGAAATTCATGGACTTCCTATAAAGGACTTAGATGTACTACTTCTCCAGGAAATGGATGAAAAGGGAACTGCCCAAATCGCCGACGAATTGAAATTTAACTATATTTTCTTTCCAATTAGTTTTCATCGTAAATACAAAAGGAATTTTGGAAATGCCGTTCTTTCAAAATGGCCCCTTTCACAGCCCCGAAAATCAATCCTGCCCCATGATCGACCATTCAACAAAATGAAAAGAGGAGCAACTAATGCAGTAATCAACTATGGGGATATTAAAATTTTGATCTATTCGGTTCACCTTGAAATTCCCTTGATGTCACTTTCTAAAAGAATAGAACAACTAAATTACATCTTAAATGACATCAATAAAAATGACACGCTAAACCATATAATTCTAGGCGGGGATTTCAATTCTATGTTCAAAAACGAAGTAAGAGAGGTCGTTACCCATTGTGAGAACCAGCATTTTACCTGGCATACTAAAGGAATAGGGTATACCTCCAACAAGTTCAATGTTTTAAGGCCAACTTTGGATCATATCTTCTCGCGTGGATTTCGACACGTTGATTCCGGAAAATTAGAAGAATATGCCGCGAGTAGAGACGCATTGCAATGCGTCTCTGCGGCGGCAATGCGTCTCTGCGGCAATGCGTCTCTGCGGCAATGCGTCTCTACGTTAGTACGGTTTTATAACCTTTACTTTTTTCAAATTTTTTAAAATTGGTTTTACCCCTTCGGTTATTTCATTTTCTAACATTTTCATAAAACGTTTTTTAGCAAAATTTGGATGGGTAATTAGACCGATCTCTCTAACTGGAATAGGATTGCCCATCTGGTAAATAAAACGTTTGTTTAACAGATTCTTTCGTTGAGTGGCCAAACGGGGGATTAAAGTTATTCCATTATTTATTTTCACCAATTCGAGCAGTGATAAAATAGAACCGCTGTTAAACATCAAATTGTGACTTGCTTTTCTCTTTTTTCTGAGATGGCAGATCTTTTCAATTTGACTGGTCAGGCAATGGCTTTCTTCCAATAACCAAAGTCTGTTGACATTGATATCTTCAATCTTGTATTTTTTCTTTGCATCGGCTGGCCCATTTGCATCGTATATTAGAAACTCTTCAAAGAACAGGCTTTTTTGAATCAATTCCCGGTCGTCCAATGGCAGAGATAAGATTCCGATATCCAGTTCTCTTAATTTTATTTTATTGACAATTTCATTCGTTGTAATTTCATCAACACTAAAATTTATGGTTGGATACTTACTGACCATCGGGGTCAAAAAAAGTGGGAGTAAAAAAGGGGCCAGTGTTGGTATAATTCCAATTTTCAGTGTGCCGTAGAATTCTTGTTTTGTTTCCTGTACAAGCTCATTTAAATTGTCAAATTCGTTATAAATCACTTTGAATTGATCTATAAGGACCTTTCCCTCCTGGGTGAGTTTTATAGGTTTTGATCTTCGGTCAAACAATTGCAGATCCAATTGATCTTCCAGTTTTTTGACCATTGTACTCAACGTACTCTGCGTAACAAAACACTGTTCAGCGGCTTGACTAAAACTCCCTGTTTTTTCAAGTGCCAACACGTAATTTATCTGGCTCAATGATATTGATGTCATCAATAGTGTTATTATTAATATAGTTTTTATAAATGCATAAATAAGGCGAATTTTGGAGAAATCATAAAATCAAGAATTATAGATGGATAATATAAACGGAGATATCAGTAAATGCCCATTTCACAATGGGACCATGCGCAACCACAGGAGTGCAGGAGGCGGAACGACCAATAGGGATTGGTGGCCTGACCAGTTAAAGCTAAATATTTTAAAACAACATTCGACACTCACGAATCCGATGGATGAAGACTTCGATTATGTCGAGGCCTTTAAATCACTGGATTATCAAGGGCTAAAGCAAGATCTGCACGACCTGATGACCGATTCACAGGATTGGTGGCCAGCAGACTTCGGACATTACGGGCCTTTTTTTATTCGAATGGCCTGGCATAGTGCAGGTACTTACCGTACCGGTGACGGACGAGGAGGTGGAGGTACAGGTCAACAACGATTTGCTCCATTGAATAGTTGGCCGGATAATGGCAACCTGGATAAAGCGAGACGATTGTTATGGCCGATCAAACAAAAATATGGCAATAAGATATCCTGGGCGGATTTAATGATCATTACCGGAAATGTGGCGCTCGAATCGATGGGTTTTAAAACATTTGGATTTGCAGGTGGACGTACGGATGTATGGGAACCGGAAGAAGATGTTTATTGGGGTTCAGAAACTGAATGGGAAGCCGGCGATAAAAGATATTCCGGAGAACGCGATTTAGAGAATCCATTGGCGGCCGTACAAATGGGCCTGATCTATGTAAATCCACAAGGACCAGAAGGCAACCCTGATCCAATCGCCGCTGCAAAAGATATTCGCGAGA
>JABDLA010000052.1 GCA_013001965.1 Flavobacteriaceae bacterium
CTCTTACAGTATCTTCCCGACTGTCTTTTGGCCAGGCATTTTCAACCATTAATTGAGCATTATCGATCAATACCCCTGTTAATTCTCCATTTTCTAATATAATCTCACCACCATCGACTTTGGTATCTGCCGTGACATTTCCAAGATCTAAGGCAGCCTGATTGCAAATCAGGGCATGGCCGTCAACGCGTTCTAAGGCAACAGGAGTGTTAGGAAACAAATTATCCAGTAATTTCTTGGTTGGGAATTCTTTGTCCTCCCAGTCGTTTTGGTCCCATCCTCGTCCTTTGATGAATTTCTGATTGCGCTTGTTCTGAAAATCGATGACACGTTTTACGACCTCTTCAAAACTTGTTGTTCCAACAAGATCGACCGCCTGCTGGTTTTGTCCTAATCCGAGAAAATGACAATGTGCATCGATGAATCCGGGTACTATGGTCTGCTCTTCTGCATCCAGCATGTTTTCAGAATCATAATCGTTGAGGATTGATTGCGTCGATCCAACGGCAACAAATTTACCATCGCGTACAGCGAAGGCTTCGGCTTTATCGAATGCATTGTTAACAGTGTAAATATTGGCATTGGTTACTATAAGATCAGCCTGTTCTTTATTTGCACAGGCCAGACTTAATAATAATAAGAACAATATGAATAGTTTTTTCATCGGAAAGTATTTAAGCCATAAAAATAAAAAAAGCGTTCAAGAATGAACGCCTTTAAAACAATTTATTATTGGGTTTAAAAATCAAATTTATAAGTGGCTCCGGCCAAAAATTGAATCCCTTGAACAGGATAGTTCAACCAGCGTTTGTAATCCTGGTTGGCAATATTATTTGCTTTTGCATAGGCTGTCCAACGGTCATTGATACGATAACCTATATGCGCATTGGCATCAAAATAGCTTTCAAGAACAACTGTCATTGGCGGATTGACGACCAATAAGGGATCAATGATCTCACTCTGGTCCATGCGCTCACCAACATAATACAGGTTAGCACCGGCGAACCAATGTTCATCAATTTGCACATCCATAAATAAGGAGGCATTAAAATCGGGTAGATTCCAGGCTTCAGCCTCATCTTCGGTCGAATAATTAAAATATTCAGCTTTGATCCCCATTGTAAAATTACGGTTGACATCGACATTGATCTCTCCAAAGACTCCGAAGGTTGTGACATCGTCATATACGATTCCGAAGGAATTTCCATGATGATAATTCTGATCATCACCAACTAATACAGGATTAGATTTTAATAAAGCCTTGTTATTGGCAGCTACATAATTTCCGCGTACGTTATAACTCATATTGTTGGAAAGTTTTCCCTTCAAGCCGATAAAGGCATCATATTGCTGATCGGTTGGCATAATAAATAGTGTAGGTGATACGAATGGATTTAGCGTTGCAAAATCATAATAAGTGTTCTGAATGAGGTCTCCCTGGATGCCTCCATAGGCGATCAATACTTCACTGACCAATCGATAAGAAGCTGTTACATTGGGATAAATATAGAATTTGTTCTTGCCGGCTTCGGTGTCATTAAGGTAGTAAGCCGAAACACCTAAATGAACAGTGAGGTCATCTTCCTTGATCTCATAACTTGGTACGACACCAATTTGAAAATTTCCGTATTTGATCTCATCCGTAAGGAAATAACCACGGTCAAAATTTCCACCTAAATAATCGATCTTCACCGTTCCGTTGATGGATTCTTCACGTAATGGCACATCGAAATTAGCTGATCCCATAAATCGATTCTCACCCGATTCATAGTCGTCTGCAAATCTTCGGAATCGGATCTTGCCTTCATTGATCAGCATATCATCAAACTCGATCTCACCACCAAACTCAAAACCAAAGAACTTATGTTGCGGATCGATCGAACCCACATTAGCCTCATTAAATAACGGCTGCGGAACACCATACCAGTTAAACACCTGATGCTGATAACCTGCATCCACATTCCAGGAATAATCCCTTAATTTCTTCGCATAATTTACATTGATCTTAGTATTGGAGAATTTATCATCTAAGATCAGACTGTCAATACCGCCCTGGGACGAATGATGGCTTATGTAGCCGCCAACGCTCTCAGTGCGATTAATGGCATGATTCAAATATAATTCGGCCAAAAGGCTGGTATATGTTCCAGGGCCAAATGAGAGAAAATTATCATACAATTCTGGTCGTTTGGCCTTATCAACGGCTGCTGCCCTACCCTTGGCAGGTGTGAAGGTTGAAGCCACCGGAATTGAAAAGATATTATATTGGATCTCCTTCTTGGTTAAAGTTGTTTCATCATTGAGTGAGGGGATCTCTTTCACTTTGAAGGCATCGCTGATCTTGGGTGTATAGGGCTTGACCACATTTACAACCTGAGTGTCTAAACTATCCTTTTCCGTGTCCTGGGAAAAAGAATAACCGCTGCACAAAAAAGTCATGATTAACAAAAAGTGTTTTACTTGCTTAAGCATAGTTCCGATTTCGTTTTTTGATTTTGATTTAATTACCGTCTGTGGTATCAACGGAAGAATTTGTTCTGGCTTGTTCCCTTTTTATTCGGTTCAATTCAATTTGAGCCTCATCGAGCACATCCTCAAATTCAGAGAAGTTATCAATAACGCTCTCAAGAATATAAGTTGCCTGATAGGCGTCGTCTAAGGCATAATAATTCTTTGCCATTATGATCAGGCCTTTAGCCGCGTAATACTTATAGCTGGAATAGTCTTTTGCTAATTTCTGAACTGTATTGTTCGATTTTTGATGATCGCCCTCTTTATTCTGAAAATAGGCATTATAATACAGTGCCTCAGCGGCTAGTTCCCCGGAAGCAATTTTTTCAACCTGAGCATAGGCTGATCGTGCTTTATCTTCATCTCCGGTTTTCATGGCCGATCGTGCGATGATCACATGAGCATCACTCTTTACATTTTTATCGACCTTCGAATTTGAAAGGACCTTTTCGGCATAGGCTACTGCGTTCTCATAAGCATCGCGTTGATAATAAGCCTTCATTAAATTGGACTGAGCGAAAATGACATTCTGCGGAAAATCGGCTTCATTCTCAAGACGCTTTAAAATGGGGATAGCATCATTATAATTCTTTTCCAGTAAATAAATTTCACCCAATCGTGTAAGTGCAGTTTCAGTAAATTCATTACTTGATACTTCACTCACATATTTAAAATGTGGCGCCGCATTCGATTTCAGATCATCCTTATAGTACATCTGTCCCAAATAGAAATGTGCCTTCAGTATATGGATCCCATTGGGGAATTCATTGATATAAGCATTGAATAAGCGGATAGCCCTCGAATTGTTATTAGCCAAATATTGTTTTTCAGCAGATTCGTAGGTCGTATTGTCAAGTTCTTTATCGGTGACATCAACATAATCTAGTGTTCTTACCCAGGCTGCATATTCATCAACACGGCCGGTATCAACATAAATGAGTCGTGCTGATGACACTGCCTGAACTGCTTCAGGCGTTCCGGGATAATCATTGGCCACCTTGACAAACTTGTTCAAGGCGCGCTCATCATCATTATTATTATAATACACCAGTCCCTGACGCAACATGGCTTTAGGTACATAAGGACTTGATCGGTATTCAGCGTTTAACTGATCATACTTCTGCATAGCATTATCAAAATCATTACGCTTCACATAGGTATTGCCTAATTCATACAAGGCATCATCTCTTAGCTTTGAATCTGTATAACTGGTTATGAATTCTTCCAGTCCATCGATCTTTTTCTTTGCTTGTCCCACATATCCATAACTGATGACCTTTTGAAAAAAGGCATAGTCAGATTCGATCTCATTCAATTGCAACGCCCTGTCATAAGCCGAAATGGCCTCATTATAATTACTGGAGACAAAATGGCCATCGCCTAACCTTAAATAAGCATCATTTAAGCGTACATGATCTTCGGCGGAATTTGAAATGTAGGACTGAAAATATTCTGATGCTCTGCTATAGTTTTTCTGTTTGAAATAGGTATAGCCTAAATTATAATCAATATTTTGAATTTCTGTGGTTTCATTAGCTTTCGAACTGGATTGAAACTGTTTAAAGCCAACAAGGGCATCGTTATAATTGGTCAGATTGTAATCGGTTTCAGCCTTCCAGAACAACGCTCTTGCCGTAAAAATGGGATCGAGCGATTCTTTAAGGGACTTATCAAAATATGATTCTGCTTCCAGGTAATTGCTCTCATTATAAAGTTCGATCCCGCGATAAAAAGCGACCTTTTGATAGGCCAATTTGTTATCGTAGCTGTTCCGTCCTTCTAACAGATTGAGTGCTTCCTTATAATTTTTTGATGTAATATAGGAATCGATCAAAAGAGTTTCGATCTCTTCCTTATAAGCTGTTTCGGGATATTTATCCAAATAGGCGGCAAGGACCTGAGGCACCGACTGATATGGGTTACCAATATCATAACTAATTTTAGCATAATTCAGCCATGCATCTTCCTGGATCTTCAGATCATGATCCATTTGTGATGCATTTCTGAAGGCATTAAGCGCCTCTTGTTTTTTATCAAGCTTGATATAACTTTCCCCTAAGTGGTAATATGCATTTTGAGCTACACTATTGTTTCCGTCAATGATCTTATTGAACTCGGAAATCGCCTTTTCATAGTCATTCTGCTTGTAATAAGCATATCCCAGCTGATAATAATCTGTATTGTTCCAGCGGCCGCGTTTACCTTTATATTTGGTTAGGAATGGAATGGCCTCGGCATATTGTTCCAAATTGAAATAACTCTCTCCTATGATCTTTGATAATTCTGAAACTTCATCGGCATCACTTTTTGGCAACTGCTCTTTGGCAAGTGCGATTGCCTTTTCGAAATTTCCTAATTTGAAATTAAGGTCTGCCTGGTAATAAGACAACTTTTCCTGGTACTTTTCATTATCGCTTACCTGATCGAAGTACTCTGAAGCCTTGTCATAATCATCGCCTTCATAGGCCATAAAACCAATATAATATTTGGCCTGGGAGCCATATTCGGCCGAATTCTCAACCCGTGATAAATACTTTTTTGCTGCCGCATTATTGTCGGTAGCATAATAACTGTATCCAAAATTAAAATTGAATTTTTCGCGTTCGCTGCGCGATAAGGCATCTTCATCAACGCGTTCATACCACTTGCGTGCATACGGAAATTTTGAGTTCTCAAAATAATAATCGGCAACATCGATAAAAGCCGTGTTGCGTTTCGTACTCGTAGGGTACTCGGCCACAAATTTCATGATGAGATCATCGGCATTTTGCTGGTTCAGACGTACAGCACAATTCGCTATATAATAGTCGCAATCTGATTTCAATACCTCATCGGTGGCCTTATCTTCTATCTGATCGAATAAGGTTTGAGCCGCTAAAAATTGCTTGCTGTTATATAAAGAAAGTGCCTTTTGAAAATCGACCAATTCGCTTGTATAAGCAGCCGATTGCTGTGCAAAAGCGGTGTAGTTATATAGTATTGCCAAAGCAATAACTATCAAACATTTTTTTATCATTTAGTTCGTTTTTTGTCAGTCGATCTAGTTTTTAAGTAGACCTTCAATAAGATTGATGCTAAAGGTATTTAATCTCCATTTTTATAACGGATGAATTTTGATATAATTATAAACGGACTTATTAAATGTTAAATTTTCAATATTTTAAAACAATTTTCGTTTTGGCAATTGGTTGAATTAATAATACATTTACTGCACGCAAAATCAAATTATGTCAGAAACGATTTTACAGTTAAAAGATGTCGCCATTTACCAGGGTGATAGCCTGGTATTAAGTGAAGTAAATTTTGAGATGAAGCAGGGTGATTTTGTGTATTTAATCGGAAAAACGGGAACCGGGAAAAGCAGTTTTTTAAAAACCTTGTATGGTGATTTGCAACTCACCGAAGGCGAAGGGGATATTGTGGGATTCGATCTTCCAAAATTAAAAGAAAAGGATATCCCTTTTTTAAGACGAAAACTAGGGATTGTATTTCAAGATTTTAAATTGCTAAATGACCGCTCCATCAGTGGTAATTTAGAATTCGTTCTTCGAGCCACAGGTTGGACCGACAAGAATGAGATCAAAGCTAAAATTGAAGATGTACTTGATAAGGTAGATATGAAGCAGAAAGGCTTCAAGTTTCCTTATGAATTGTCCGGTGGAGAGCAGCAGCGCGTTGCGATTGCCCGAGCATTATTAAATGATCCCGAACTCATCCTGGCGGATGAACCGACAGGAAATCTTGATCCTCAGACCAGTTATGAAGTGATGGAAGTATTCCAGGAGTTGAATAAAAAAGGCCTGTCTATTTTAATGGCCACGCATGATTATGCCATGATCATGAAGTTTCCGGGAAAAACCTTTCAATGTGATGAAAGTAAAGTATTTGAAGTTGTACAACGCAAAGCTTAGAAAATCCACCCAAACAGTCGCTTAAAAAAACTTTTTTTTGCCACCTTCTGAGCTTCCAGGTGAATGGCATAGACACCGAAATTAGCTATCGTTTTATTATGATCCCCAATAGCAATGATGATCTCACCTTTTGCATTCACTTTACCTGAAGATATAACCTCATTACTGGCAACATTCCTCAAATTATAATCCTGCCCTTCCTTTACATTGAATGGCGTCAGCTTCACGGTCACATCATTTTCGAACTTGTCAAAAACAGCGACCGTGAATTTAGATTTGTCATAGCTGTTTTGGGTGATTTTAAGAACATTGGGCAGGTTGAATTCCTTGATATGTTTCCAATTGCTTTTATGATCGATTGGAAATTCCTTCCGCCAATCTGTAATTGTATAATCCTTATGCTTCGATATTCTGAATGAAACATTTCTTTTAGTATAATAGGTGTTATTCTTAAAGTTCCATTTCGAAATATTCTCTAAAACGGCCTTATTCAGGTGAACATAACCACAGTAGGCGATATTATTCTGAAAGGTCAGCGATCTTGCATTATTGAACCGCAGTGCATTGTTTCTGCCAATAATGATGTTATCGCTCACTACCACATTCTCTAAGTTGGCCCTCGTACTGTATCCTAAAGTTAAGGAAGGCGCATCACCTCCTATTTGATTATTTTTGAAATCGGTATTGTGATAAAGAATATTGTTCCTGAGTACAATGTTTTTCGCGAGGTTGATGCCATTTCGATCATCACTTGCAACGATGATGTTATCTCGTTTTCGACCCGCCGGTAATCCGTTATTGAATACGATATTGTCCTCTAATCGTACATTTTTAACATACTCATCTTTTGCGTTTTTGTTGGCCGACCAGACCTCAATACCCTTATAAAAGTTATTAAAGATGATATTGTTTTCAATGCGTCGGGTTTGATCGCTTTCATTCTGAACATACAAACCTACACCACTGCCTCGTTTCCTGGAGAAAAAACCATTATTGTAAATGACGCACCCATAGATCAGGCTGCCTCCGGCACGTTTCCAGGATCCAAATCCTGATCCCGGATTATTATGGATCTTTAAATTGATGAATTGGCAATTTACTCCTGATACATGATCGAGGCCACTCACAGAAAGAAATAAAGCTTCTGTTGCCTTTCGGGAAAATTTACCAAGAAATGTGATCTCCAGATTTTTAAAGGTAACATTACGGCCGCGTACTTCGAGTACAGATCGTCTTTTCGAATCGATATTTCCATTAAGAATTACCTTGTCATTTTTGAAAGCCGATACTACGATTTGATCCTTATTGGTACTTTGCAAACTACTTATAAATCGTCCGTTATAGATTCCTTCATGGATCCAAACTGTATCACCACCATTGACAACATTAGCCAATTGATCCAATGCGGTCTGAAGGTCCCATGGTTTATTCAAGCTACCGTTGCCTGTTGCCTTACCGGGCTTTGAGGCGTTGTCTGACGGGAATACGTGAAACTCCTTTTGTGAAAAGGCCAAAAACGGTAAAACGAAGAGCGCTATTTTAATGAAATTCATAGTCATATGATGCAAGTTACAACTACCATACCATTTTAAGTAATACACCATCTCAAAAAATTTATGTAGGTTTGATAAATCATGCTTTCCATTCTCATTCCTACATATAATTATAATGCGTTGCCATTGGCTAAAGCCCTGGAACAACAAGCCTTAAAATCGGGTATAATTTTCGAATTGATTTGTATTGACGATGGGTCATTTTCTGAGCATAATATTCAAAATCAACAGATCAATGCACTTACCAATTGCAAATTTATAGAAGGAAAACAAAATATTGGACGGAATGCCAATAGGCATATGCTCGCGAAAAAAGCCCAGTATGATTGGCTCCTTTTTATCGATTCGGACGTTATGCCAAAACATCAGGATTTTATTGAGAACTATTTGAGTGAAATCCCATTGGGCTTTGATGCTGTTTTTGGAGGTTTTGCATACCATGATGAATCGCCACCTACAAATAAAACCCTACGATATACCTTCGGAAAAAATCGCGAGGAAGTACCCGCTTCAATCCGAAATAAAAATTTATATAAAGTGATCATCTCGGCAAATTTTCTGATCAAAACATCCCTTTTTTTAGATATAAATAAGGCTGAAACAAAAAATTTATACGGCCTCGATTATTTATTTGGTGCGCTTTTGAAAATCAATCATTGTAAGATCAAACATATCGATAATGAGGTATATCATCTGGGTGTAGATGATAACACGGACTATTTGGATAAAACAAAGAAGGCTGTTGAAACTCTATATTATATCAATAAATCGAAACGGATCACCCATCATGATATTACCCTTTTAAAGGCATTTCAATGGTTAAAAATTCTTGGTCTAAATGGACTATTTGGTCAACTTCTACTTAAATTTAATACAAGAATTGAGAGAAATCTTTTGAGCGAAGATCCGAGCATGTTCCAGTTTGATCTGTATCGGTTGGGTCATTTTTGCCGATTGAAAGGCTAACTTTTCTTGAGGTCAATGAAGGTATCATAATCCCAAATATAGTCGGCTTCATTAAACTCATTTGAAGCTAATACAAGGCAAACAGCTCCGGCTGAAAAATTTTCAAGTTCACGCCAAATCCCGGTTGGAATCAAAAGTCCTTTATTCGGTTTATTTAGTCTGACAACTTCAGTAGACCGGCCATCTTCCAGTTTCACATCAAAACTTCCACTTAAAGGAATGAGCAGTTGAATCAATTCCTTATGCGCATGTCCGCCTCTATAGGCATCACTGGGAACATCGTATAAATAATACACGCGTTCGATCTTAAAAGGGATAATATCCTTTTCGATGACCGAAAGTTTCCCGCGGCCTTCTTCATCAACAATCACAGGAATATCAATGATTTGAATATCTTTTAAACTGCTGTTTTTCATACATTAATTACCTTAATCAAGGCCTTTTCTTACTAAATCTTTATAGGTTTTAATTCCTTTTCTACCTACTTTGAATTTGGGAATTAGTTCATTTCGTTTTACATGGCCTTGTCTATACAAAAGGTAAAGATATTTACACAGTCTGAAATAGCCTAAAAAACCTGAGTATTTATAAAATAATGCGGCCCTTGCAAAGATCAGTTTATCGCTTCTAAATGCCTTACCGGAGCTGTAAAACGGATGTGATAAAATAACCGCTGCTTTAAAATATATACGCAAGCCGGCCTTAAGGGCATTTCTAAGAAAGACGTATTCATTAGCGATTTGAAAGGTCCCTCCCAATCCAAAATTGATATTAAATCTTACATTTTTTGACCTCAACACATGAGGCCTGAAGGCGATCACCACCGAATTTGCCGTACTAATGGTTTTCTTTGTATGCTTCTCAATTGATGGATAAATCCTGAATAACTTTTCATTCTCATCCACCATTTGAAACGTGACGATATCGGCTTCCTGATACTGTTGAAAAGCCCCTAATATATGATCTCTAAATCCCGATTTATAACTGACATCATCGTCGGCAATAAGGCATATCGATCCAGCTGCATTTTCAACTGCCAGATTACGACTTTGAGAAAGTCCTCTCTCAAATGAATTGATGACACGTATGTTCTCGTGGTCAGATTTTAGTAGGGTATCCTCAGTGGTTTGATTAATGATAAGCAGATCATAATTAAGATAATTATCACCCGGAAACATCGCTTCCAAAAAAGACAATGAGCTCCTGTTCATGGTTGAAACGAGGATCTCTAAAGTTTCTTTTTTATTGGTTGCATTAGTCATTAAAAAATTATCTTTGAAGCAAATGTAATCAATTCATGAGGATTTTATTGGTAGGCGAATACAGCAGACTTCATAACACATTGAAGGACGGATTATTGCATTTAGGCCATGAAGTTTTATTGATAGGAACAGGTGACGGCTTTAAAAAATTTCCCGTCGATATCGATCATAGCTCCAAAATATTCTCTAAGCCATTTTTTCGTCCGTTTGTGAAATCCATTGAGTTTCTAACATCGATTAATCTGATTCAATTGGAGCATGGGTGGCGATTTTACAGCGCCCTGAGCAAGCTTCGAGATTTTGATGTCATTCAGCTGGTCAATGAGAATAGCATAAGAACTCATCCGCCAATAGAGATCTGGCTCCTTAAAAAACTCATGAAGCAAAATGGTAAATTATATTTGCTGTCCTGCGGCACCGATTACCTCAGCGTACGTTATGCCTATGATAAGAAATACCGTTATTCGATCCTTTCTCCCCTATTCGATAATTCAGAACTTCGAAAAAACTATCGTTTTATACTGAAATATTTAAGGAAACCATATCTTAAGCTTCACCAATTTTTGTTCAGGCATATTCATGGCGTCATCGCCTCGGACATCGATTATCATTTGCCTCTCGAGGGCAATCCAAAGTATGTTGGCTTGATTCCCAATCCCATACATATTGATTCACTTTCATATGAGCCATTGCGCCTAAATGGCAAAATCAGAATATTCCATGGAGTCAATAGCATGAATTATTTAAAAAAAGGAAATCGCTTCTTCGATGAAGCCCTCTCGATAATTCAGAAAAAGTATGCTGAAAAAATTGAGGTCATAAGTACCAGGGACCTACCTTATTCTGAGTATATCAAAGCATACGATCAATGTCATATTCTTCTGGATCAGGTATATGCCTACGATCAGGGTTATAATGCCCTTGAAGCTATGGCCAAAGGGAAAGTCGTTTTCACCGGGGCTGAACAAGAATGGTTAGACCATTATGAACTGGAAAAAAATGCGGTCGCTATTAATGCACTTCCGGATGTATCTTCAATTGTCAACAACCTGGAAACCCTCATCCAAAATCCGGAAATCATTATAAGAATATCGGAAAATGCCAGGGCTTTTATCAAAAAGGAGCATGATCATATAGACTGTGCTCAAAAATATTTGAAGGCCTGGCAAAATTGAAGTGTTCAGGTTCAATTTTGCGTTCAATAGGGTTATTCGACCAAATAAATCGAAAAAAATATGTAGGTTTGATCAGATCTATAATAAAATGACGCGTGTTTTTCCTAATCTTTTTATTCCAGGAGCGGCAAAATCGGGGACGACCAGCCTGCACGATCTACTGAATTGTCATCCCGATATTTGTATGTCGATGGTAAAAGAGCCTGTGTTTTGGAATTCATCGTCATATAAAAATCCTAAGAAGATAGGTTGGTATAATGATCTTTTTGAAGATCACCAAGCACAAATTTTAGGAGAGTCTACTACTTCCTATATGTATTACCCCGAATTTATATCGGCGATTAACGAATACTATGCAGATCCGCCAAAATTCATTTTTATTTTAAGGAATCCGATCGATCGTTCCTATTCACATTTCTGGTGGATGTGCGGACGTGGTCAGGAAAATCGAAGTTTTCGCGAAAGTTTGACAGCAGATGCTAATCGGGAATTTGAAGCCTATGGATACCTTCCTAATTATTACTATCATTTCGGACTTTATGGAAAATGGATCAAGCGATTTTACGATAATTTTGGTCAAGATCAAGTAAAGTTGATTACCCTGGAAAATCTGGTAAGTGACAGAACCGAAACTTTGAACAGCTGTTTCCGGTTTTTGGGAGTCAAGGAAATGTCTTCAATTCCTGAGATATCAGCGAATGAAACTTCCAAATTGAAATATCCCAAACTCTTTCATTTCATAAATAAAACAGCCTCGGGAAAATACCGTTATACCAAGGTGGCAAAATATCTCATGACCAGGCAACGGATTGAAAAGATCAAGAAAAAACTCAGGGATATGCCCTATTTTAAATCTGCGGAAAAACTGGAATATCCCGAAATGAGTATTGACGAACGAAAATGGGTGAAGCACCTTTATACTGAAGACGTGGCCCAGCTTAAACAATTGTCCAGACGCGATTTTAATGAATGGATTGACTTTAACAACAAGCAGTGAATTTTATAAAGACATCATTTTATTCGGCAATAAGCACAACGGTTAGTTTAATCGTAAAACTAATTACAAATAAGATCGTTGCTGTTTATTTAAGCACGAGTGGGATGTTCTTACTAGGACAACTTAAAGATTTCTTAAAGATTACCAATGTCATTAGCAATTTTGGAACTTTAAACGGGACGGTAACCTATACTGCCCGATATAAAGAGGACAAAGGTGAACTGAAAAATGTGCTAAGTACGAGTTTTAAAATTCACCTCTACTTTTCCCTATTCGTTTTCGCCGTCACCATTGTATTCAATAAATGGCTGTCCCATTATTTATTCAGTACTACTGAATATTCAAGTTTTCTAATTGTACTGGCATTTTCCCTGGTAAGCATATCCATACACACGCTTTTTATGTCGATTCTGAACGGCTTAAAACAGATAAAACTCTATGTGACGATCAATATCATAGCGACTGTACTTTCGGCTGCAGTTCTAATTGTGTTGATCATGAAACTCAATATCATTGGAGCACTTTATGCGATTGCCATTGGTCAGATTCTAACCATGTTCATCTCTTTGTTGTTGATTCTATTGTATAAACCCTTTGCGTTGAAATTATTATTCTCAAAATTCAGCTCCAGCTATTTTAAGGAACTGTCTAAATTTTCATTGATGGCTCTTGCCGGTCCGATCTGCCTGATTTCAGCAACATTTTTTGTGCGTTATTTTTTGGCTTCAGAGTTTGATAAAAATCATGCCGGATCATGGGAAGGGATGTGGCGGATATCGGCGATATACCTTCTATTCCTGACGACAACCTTTAAATTCTATTTACTGCCTACCTTCTCATCATTATCGGGAACAGCGTTGAAAAAAGAGGTTTTTAAAGTATGGAAATTCATGTTCCCTATAATTATTATTATTGCCATAGGAGTGTATTTACTCAAAGATTTTGTAATCAACATCTTATTGGATAAAGAGTTTTTTCTTGTTGGGACTCTTATCGGGTTTCATTTATTGGGCGATACCGTAAAAATTAATGGTTGGGTGTTAGGCAATATTTTAATTGCAAAGGCTAAAACAAAGGCGTTTATATTCTTTCAAATTGAATGGGCACTGGTCTTCGCGATCTTAACCTATGTCTTTGTGAAAAGCTATGGTTTTGTGGGTGTTTCTATAGCTTATTTTATAGCCTACCTAATTCACTTCATTCTTATGAACCTCTATTTTCGAAATCTATTATGGAAAAAAGAGAAGGCTATTTAGAGTGATTTTCATCTTCAGGGATAAGGCCAAAAAGTGAGCTTCCGAATATGACCAGGATTATGATGTAATACAGCAAATAGCTAAAGAAGTGTGCCATATTTGCTCCTTTTACACCATAAATGTCAATAAGATAGACACTTGTAAAATAGGTCATAAGCAATAAAAATGCTTCGGTAATGATGAAATGCCAAAACATTTTTTTAGCAATGAACTGATAGGCAATCACAATGGAAATTACTTTTACAAAATCACCCAAAAGCTGCCATCCAAACAATTCCTGAACCGGAACAAATTCATCGGTGAGGAACAGTGAAACAATAAATGGCCGCAATAAATAGATGGCTAACAAGCCCAGTCCGAAAATGGGAATAATGGTCTTATAAAAATCAAAGACCTCATTTCTGAATTCTTTTTTATTATCAATTTCGGCAAAACGCGGCAAGAAATATAATGCCATTATTGAATTGACAAACATTAAATAATAGGAAGAAATTCTGTTCATCGCTTCCCAGAAACCAGCTTCAGTTAAGCCTTGTTCGGCAATAATATAGTTCCGGATCGCAATGATCACGAATGGAAATGCAATACCTGAAACCATAGCCATTAGGGCGAATGGACGAAATTTCTTTAACCATTCAAGATCGATGTTACTCACCTTAATCTCACGTATAAAATTGCGCCGGTTTAGGATTCCGACCAATGTGATCAGGAACATTAATGAAGGAGCAACGACTACCGCGATCAGGGCACCGTCAATATTATTCTGCCAAATTAAAAGTAAGGTCACAGCCAGTCCCATGATCTGGCCAATAATATTTATGACCATTAAAAAAGTGTATTTGCCAAAGCCATTCATGATAGAATAGCTGAACAAATTCAAAGAATAAAAAGGCAGGGCCAAGGCCATGATCTTTATGACATATACAAAATTATATTGTTCTGAAAACAGAAAGGAATTGATCAGATTGGCATTATAATAACACAGTAAACACACCAAAATGGTTGCCACGAAGCCCAGGTAATATGCCGTTGACAGCGTCTTGCTCAACTTGAGGGCGTCGTTCTTATACTGACTGATATACTTTACAACACCATTGTATATGCCAACATTGGCGAAGGACTGAATAGAGGACAGAAAACTTCTAAGATTCCCAATGAGGGCCATGCCTTCGGAGCCTATAAAAACCGCAATAAATTTCGTGGTTAAGAATCCGGCTACAATTTTAGTCAAAACTGTAGCTGAGTGCAATCGAACTGCACTAACAAGGACCTTCTTGTTAATATAATCAATAAGTTTTTTCAATCAGTAGGTATTTATACGTTCAACGATAACTTCCAGTTCATTTTGTGATAACATTGGGTTTAAAGGAATACTCACAACGGTATCATGAATTGTTTCGGTTATTGGCAAATGTACGTTTTTGTATTCGGATAATGCATCTTGTTGATGAGGGGCGATTGGATAATGAATTAATGATCCGATATTAGTCTCACTTAAATGGGCTATAAAATCTGCTCTATCATCAACACGCAGAACAAATTGGTGAAATACATGATCCTCCTGTCCGGAATAAAAGGGCAAACGAACTTTATCATTCGAAATGGACTTTAAATAGTGATTTGCCATTGACCTTCGCTTTTTATTGTCCGCATCAAGTTGCCTTAATTTTATATTTAAAAACATGGCCTGGATCTCATCCAATCTTGAATTTACACCTTTAAATGCATTCACATATTTGGAGGTCGTACCATAGTTTCCCAATGTCCTGATCATATCTGCCAATTCAGTATCATTTGTCATTGCTGCCCCACCATCGCCTAAGGCTCCTAAATTTTTTGCCGGGTAAAAACTAAATGCTGCGGCATGGCCAAAATTACCGGCCATCTTACCGTTCTCACTTTTGGCTCCATGCGCCTGGGCCGCATCTTCAATCACCAAAAGACCATGCGTACTTGCTGTGGTCTTGATCGCAGCCATATCTGCTAATTGCCCGTATAAATGGACTGCCAGAATGGCTTTTGTTTTGGGTGTAATCGCTTTTTCTATTTCTTTTGGCGAGATATTAAATGTTTTCTCATCAGGCTCCACTAAAATTGGCTTCAAACCCGCATGAATAATAGATAATATGGATGCAATGAATGTATTTGCGGGAACAATGACCTCATCGCCTTCCTTTAATTTTCCCAGTTCGATATAACTTCTGAAAATTAAGATCAGGGCATCCAGACCATTGCCGGTACCAACACAATGATCAGCACCGCAAAATGCTGCAAAATCGGTTTCGAACTTTGATACCGATTCTCCCAGTATATAGCGGCCAGAGATTAAGAAGCTTGAAAATTGCCCTTCAAATTCAGATTTGAATTGCGCATTATATTTTTCGAGATCCAGAAACTTTATCATAACATGATATCATTAAGTTTAACATGGTTCTTCGTCTTTATCGTGTAGAATGGCTGGGCGATGGTTCGTGCTCCAAAATCCTCTTTCCAGTTTATAAGACCCTCATTGATACGATGACCATGATCTTCATTGGAGATACCAAAATCGAAATAAGCTTTGTTTTTGAAGATCTTTGTGATCAATTCATGAAACGCAAGATCAAGGCTGCCTAATTCCTGTTTATTTTCATCGGCCGAAATATATTGAACATGGGCGACCCTTTCAGTTTCAAAGACCGTCACTCCAGCTACGATCTTATCGCCGTCATATACATTGAATTGCCGAATATGCTTCGGAAATCGCTCTTTTAATAACTGAATTTCGGTTAAAGAATGCGTGGGTTTCGCCTGATGCCTTTTTTCTAAATTAGGGATTAATATGGAATTCCAATAAGATTCAAAATTGGTTTCTTCCATCATTTTCAAGCCATGTTTTAAAGCTCGCTTCAGTCCGCGTTTCCTGTTTGATGAATCAATGGCCAATCCATTTTCCAATCTTATGGCAGAAGTCGTGTCACAGCGTTCAATCTCGGCATTGGTCTTGAAGGCAATATAATCCAATTCATCGCTGGGCAATTGGTGATATATTTTTGGGACCGATTTTATTTGAAGCAGCTCGATATGTTCTGCTTCCAAAAATTGAAGTACTGTTTGATAGGCTGTAATCGCATCTGCCAATCTTAAATCCTGTCTCAAAATCAGTCCGCCATAGGTCAGACCCTGATGTGAGATGACTGCTTCCTGAGTTTGGTTCGCGGGTAATACTGCAACTAAGGTATCATCTTTAAAAATCAGCAAGGAGAAATCTTCAAATCGCTCTTTATGATACTCCATGAAATCACGATCGAATAAGAATGTCGCGTTTTTGGCTTTACTTATGAAGTTATTCCAAAGCGTTTTATGAGTGTCATTATATTTTTCTACTGAAAAAATATGCGATAGCTTAAATACAGCGTGAAAATACTAATTTTTCCGAAGAATTAATGATAAGTCAGGCCACATTTGAAGCAGGTATTATAAGCCGCTGCTTCTTTTGCGCTCAACCTCCTTTAATAATATTTTTCGCAATCGCAAAAAGTTTGGAGTCACCTCAACATATTCATCTTTCTGAATATATTCCAATGCTTCTTCCAAAGAAAATTTAACCGCCGGAACGATCTTGGCTTTATCATCTGCACCTGCAGATCGCACATTGGTCAGCTTCTTTGTTTTGGTCACATTGATAACCATATCATCACCACGTGTATTTTCACCAATCACCTGTCCTTCATAGATCTCTTCTCCCGGATCGATAAAAAAGCGCCCTCTTTCCTGCAATTTGTCTATAGAATAGGGAATAGCGGTACCATTCTCAAGAGACACAAGGCTACCGTTCTGGCGTTCGGGAATACCGCCCTTTATAGGTTGATATTCCTTGAATCGATGTGACATGATGGCCTCGCCTGCTGTTGCGGTAAGCAGCTGATTCCTCAATCCGATGATGCCACGAGACGGAATTATAAATTCACAAATCATACGTTCACCTTTGGCTTCCATGCTTAACATTTCACCTTTCCGAATGGTCACCATTTCAATGGCTTTACCCGAAACCACTTCAGGAAGATCAATGGTCATTTCTTCAAAAGGTTCACATTTCACACCGTCAATCTCTTTGATAATAACTTGTGGCTGACCAATTTGAAGTTCGTATCCTTCACGTCGCATAGTTTCTATAAGCACCGATAAATGAAGCACACCTCGGCCATACACCATGAATTTATCGGCACTATCGGTTTCTTCCATACGAAGTGCTAAATTCTTCTCAAGCTCCTTTGTTAAGCGTTCTTTGATATGTCGTGAGGTCACGTATTTACCATCTTTGCCAAAAAACGGAGAGTCGTTTATGGTGAATAACATGCTCATTGTAGGCTCATCAATGGCGATCGTTTTAAGGCCTTCAGGATTTTCAAAATCGGCAACTGTATCACCAATTTCGAAGCCTTCAAGTCCGACGATTGCACAAATATCACCAGCTTGAATTTGGTCCACCTTTTTTCTGCCTAGGCCTTCAAAGGTGTGCAGTTCTTTTATTCGGGATTTGACAAGGTCGCCATTTCGTTTAACCAGTGTGATTTGCATGCCTGCTTTTAAAGATCCACGTTGTAAACGTCCTATGGCGATTCGGCCCGTAAACGATGAATAATCTAAAGAGGTTATAAGCAATTGGGTAGTCCCTTCCTTAATTTCGGGTGAAGGCACATGTTCGATCACCATATCCAAAAGCGGTTCAATATTGTCTGTTGGCGCATTCCAGTCTTCACTCATCCAATTATGTTTGGCTGAACCATAGACCGTTGGAAAATCAAGTTGCCATTCTTCAGCTCCAAGTTCGAACATCAAATCAAATACCGATTCATGAACCTCATCGGGTGTACAGTTTTCCTTATCAACCTTATTGATAACAACACATGGTTTCAAACCTAGATCGATGGCTTTTTGCAATACAAATCGGGTTTGGGGCATTGGCCCTTCAAAAGCATCAACAAGCAATAATACGCCATCGGCCATATTCAAAACGCGTTCAACCTCACCACCAAAGTCGGCGTGACCAGGTGTGTCAATAATATTGATCTTGGTTTCCTTATAGATCACCGACACGTTCTTTGATGTTATCGTAATCCCGCGCTCGCGCTCCAGGTCATTATGATCGAGTATAAGATCGCCTGTATTTTCGTTTTCACGAAACAATTGGCAATGATGCATGATCTTGTCTACCAGGGTTGTCTTACCATGGTCAACATGTGCTATTATTGCAATATTTTTTATTTGAGCCATAACCGCCTTATTTTAAGCGTGCAAAGGTACGGTATATTTCCCCATTTAGTTAATTAATTGTTATATTTTAAAACTGACATAATTTCAAAACCCAAATTTCGTTTGTAAATAAGAACTGATTAATTGTAAACCCATTATTCCCTTACCGACCGCATTTCGATAATGGCAAATTTACATCTGAATCTTAAAATTCATTGCAGATGAAAATTATCAACAAATATGCGAACCTCATTCCCTACCTTTATTTTATAGCCATTTCTATTTATTGGTTTACAATAATTAATAGAAGTGACGGTATAACCGCATACCCAATTTTATTGTTTGCAATTCCATTTCTTTGGCAAATCCTTAAGCCGAATAATAAGCTGAATTCCACCTTGGGTATTACCTTTGTATGCTTGTCGTCCTATTTGATCCTGGGTTATATTTCCGATCTGTTCAATGTTCCATCTCTGGTACTTGCCCAAGGCGTCATCATTTACGGTGGTATATTTGCGGCACTCAATTTTTTTATGTCGGTTTGGATAATACGGAATAGTTTAAATCGAAGCTATTAAAATTCCTATCTTTGTGCTTGAAAATGACAAGCAGCAATGGATCTGAACGAAATCCCAAAACTTAAACATTCCCAATCGAATAATTTCTTTTTACTGGCTGGTCCATGTGCTATTGAAGGCGACGATATGGCTATGCGAATTGCCGAACGTATAGTAGAGGTTACCAACCGGCTTGAGATCCCCTTTGTATTTAAAGGCAGCTTTAAGAAAGCCAACCGAAGCCGTATCGACAGTTTTACTGGAATTGGTGACGAAAAGGCTTTGGAAATTCTCCGGAAAGTGTCAGAGGCCTTTGATGTTCCCACTGTGACTGATATTCATGAAGTTGACGATGCCGCCAAAGCCGCGGCCTATGTTGATGTCTTGCAGATCCCCGCTTTTTTAGTCCGTCAAACCGATTTGGTTGTGGCGGCTGCAAAAACTGGAAAAGTCGTCAATTTAAAAAAAGGGCAGTTCATGAGCCCGGAAGCTATGCAGCATGCAGTTCAGAAGGTGAAAGATACCGGCAACGAAAAGGCCTGGATCACCGACAGAGGTACTATGTTTGGTTATCAGGACATGATTGTTGATTTCAGGGGTATTCCAACCATGCAACAGTTTGCTCCGGTTATTTTGGATGTTACCCATTCACTGCAGCAACCTAACCAAAGCAGCGGTGTTACCGGCGGACGACCTGAAATGATAGAGACCATTGCAAGAGCCGGTGTGGTGAATAAGGTAGACGGACTATTTATCGAAACCCATTTCGACCCTGCCAATGCGAAAAGTGATGGCGCAAATATGCTGCACTTAGATCATCTGGAAAAACTTTTAACCAATCTGGTCACTATTAGACAGTTGGTTAATAATTTAGAATAATGTCAATAGCAATTCGAATTGCAAAAGCTGGAGATCTCCAGGAAATTACTTCAATTTTCCGGGACACCATCAGGCATGTCAATTCCAAAGATTATAATCCGCTGCAGATTGCGGTATGGTCGGGCGCTGCCGATGACACAGAAAGATGGTTAAAAAGAATTAATGACTATTACTTTATTGTGGCCGAACAAAATGATCGAGTTGTTGGATTCGCCTATTTGAGCGCAGCAAATTATTTTGGCGGCCTATTTGTTGACAAGGACCTCCAAGGCAAGGGCATAGCAACGCGACTTCTTAATGATATTGAAGATAAGGCAAAGGACAATGGTCATGATATTATCGAATCTGATGTGAGTATTACCGCATTACCCTTTTTTGAAAAACATGGGTACAAAGTAGAGCGTAAACAGCGTAAACTGGTCAAAGGTATGGTCTTTGAAAATTTTATTGTTTCCAAAGAAATTTAATCGAAATCGGCACAATGACCGGAATCGGGTGAAATACTCCAGCTTATATTATTTCCCATTGTCAGGTCGCGCAGTTGGATTTCCTTTTTTAAAAATCACGAATCGATTTAAAAAAAATGACTAACTTCATATGGCTAATAACAGAATCAACCTTTTCTC
>JABDLA010000058.1 GCA_013001965.1 Flavobacteriaceae bacterium
CCGGGGCCCACATTAGAAACCACAGTGACCATATCGGCAACCGAAATAGGAATAACAACCTGGTTCCATCCTGTTCCTACATTTACTGCAACCCCAGTTGACGAGCTTATCGATCCGCCATCCCCATTCATGGCAACACGCAAAGTAAGGTTTGAACCTACTGCCCTGGCATCAAATTTAATGGCAATAATCCCCTGTCCGGAATAATCACCCGCCCATTGTGATGCGTTTCTGGCTACCATTCTTGCTCCGGGAGAATTGTTTGACAGGGTATTGTCTGAATCATCGCGTAAACAATAGTCTCCAACGCCCATAGGGCCTGCATCAGCTACATTTACAGGAGGATTTGGTGACATTCCGCTTTCGAACCAACCTTGAGTGGTTGTATCTTGAAAATCATCAATTTGATTGGGCATTACCTGTGCCGTTACAACATATGAAATGCAAAAAGAGGTCAATAAATAAAGTAGTTTTTTTGTCATAGCATGATTTTAAGTTGCGCTAAAATATGAATTTTTATAACGCTGAAAAAATTAGAATTTCAATTTATTTGCTCAAATACATTTTTCGTCGCGAGTAGAGATCGTAAAAATCATCATCCTTCAAACTGTCTATAAATAAGATACTTTCGCCTGTACTTTTCATTTCCGGCCCTAACTTCTTATTCACATTTGGAAACTTATTAAAGGAGAATACAGGTTGTTTAATCGCATACCCATTAAGCTTCGGATTAAAATTAAAATCTGAAAGTTTCTTTTCGCCCAACATAATTTTAGTCGCATAATTCACATAAGGCTCACCGTAGGCTTTGGCTATAAAAGGTACCGTTCGTGATGCGCGTGGATTGGCCTCAATGATATAAACCTTATCATCCTTGATCGCAAATTGAATATTGATCAAGCCTACAGTATTCAAAGCCTTGGCAATTTTCACCGTATGATCCTTAATTTGTTCCATGACAAGATCACCTAAATTAAATGGTGGTAATGTCGCATTACTATCACCTGAATGAATTCCGCAGGGTTCAATATGCTCCATTATACCAATGATATAGACCTCTTCACCGTCACAGATCGCATCTGCTTCGGCTTCAATCGCACCATCGAGATAATGGTCTAACAACAATTTATTATTTGGAATTTTTCGTAACAGATCCACAACATGTTCTTCCAATTCCTGCTTGTTGATGACAATTTTCATGCCCTGACCACCAAGCACATATGAAGGTCTTACTAATATTGGAAAATTCAACTTATCGGCCACGGCTAAGGCTTCATCGGCAGTTGAGGCCACATCAAAATCAGGATAAGGAATATTTATTTCTTTAAGTAATCTTGAGAAACTTCCGCGGTCTTCTGCCAAATCAAGGGATTGAAAGCTTGTTCCTATTACTTTTATACCATAGCGATCTAATTTCTCAGCCAGCTTCAATGCGGTTTGCCCGCCTAATTGAACGATAACGCCTTCCGGTTTTTCATGTCGGATGATATCATAAATATGCTCCCAGAATACCGGTTCGAAATACAATTTATCGGCCGTATCAAAATCTGTAGACACCGTTTCCGGGTTACAGTTGATCATGATGGTTTCGTAACCACATTCAGCAGCAGCCAAAACACCATGTACGCAACAATAATCGAACTCAATACCCTGACCTATGCGATTAGGGCCAGAACCAAGGACAACGATTTTTTTCCTGTCGGTTACAATGCTTTCATTATCAGAACGACGATTTCCATCGGCAGATTCCATCTCGCTTTCAAAGGTGGAATAATAATAAGGTGTAAATGCTTTGAATTCAGCTGCACAGGTATCTACCAATTTATAAACGCGATTTATGTTCATCTCCTCCCGCTTATTATAAACCTGGCTTTCCAGGCAACCCAGCATATGAGCGATTTGACGGTCGCCATAACCTTTTTGTTTGGCTTCCAATAACAAGTCACGATCGATAGTCGTGATTTCGAATTTGGAAATCTCTTTTTCGAGATGGTATAATTCTTCATATTGCTTCAGGAACCACATGTCAATTTTTGTGATCTCATGAATCCGGCTCAATGGAATCCCCATTTGAATGGCATCATAAATCACAAATACCCGGTCCCAGGATGCATAGGTTAACTTTTCGATGATCTGATCATAATTCTTATAGCCTTTACCGTCTGCTCCTAATCCATTACGCTTAATTTCGAGAGATTGAGTGGCTTTATGGATGGCCTCCTGAAAGGACCTGCCAATGCCCATCACCTCGCCTACCGATTTCATTTGCAGTCCGAGTGTACGGTCACTGCCTTCAAATTTGTCGAAATTCCAGCGTGGAATCTTCACAATGACATAATCTAAGGTCGGCTCAAATAAGGCCGAGGTTGATTTTGTGATCTGGTTATCGAGTTCATCAAGTGCATAACCTATAGCCAATTTGGTCGCTATTTTAGCAATTGGATATCCCGTTGCTTTACTCGCCAATGCCGACGATCGTGATACACGAGGGTTGATCTCTATGGCGATGATCTCTTCTTTTTCATCCGGGCTTACCGCGAACTGAACATTACATCCACCTGCAAAATCTCCAATACTGCGCATCATATGAATGGCCATGTCACGCATTTTTTGATAAGTGACATCACTTAAGGTCATGGCCGGAGCAACTGTTATGGAATCACCGGTATGGATGCCCATAGGATCCATATTTTCTATAGAACAGATGATCACAACATTATCATTGGAATCCCGCAACAGTTCGAGTTCAAATTCCTTCCATCCTAACAAGGCCTTATCTATCATGACCTCATGAATTGGAGAAACCTCCAAACCACGGGTTAGTAGTTCGTCGAAATCTTCTTCGGAATGCACAAACGAAGCCCCTGCTCCCCCAAGTGTGAAGGATGCTCGAATCACCAGTGGAAAACCAAATTCCTGTGCGATCTCTTTTCCTTTTAAGTAGGATGTCGCCGTTGCCTGGGGTGCCATAGGCACGCCAATTTTTTCCATGAGATGCCTAAATTTCTCCCGGTCTTCAGTGATATTAATCGCATCGATATCAACACCAATAATTTCTACATCATAGTCTTTCCAAATACCCTTTTCATCGGCCTCAATACATAAATTCAGTGCTGTTTGTCCGCCCATTGTAGGAAGCACAGCATCAATTTGTGGATGCTCTTTTAATATTTGAACGATCGATCGTGTATTCAATGGCAGTAAATAAACATGATCTGCCATGGAAGGATCGGTCATAATGGTGGCAGGGTTGGAGTTGATCAGGATGGTTTCGATTCCATCTTCCCGCAATGATCTCAACGATTGTGAACCTGAATAATCGAATTCACACGCTTGTCCAATAATGATAGGTCCTGAACCGATTATCAAAATTGAATTTAGGTCTTTACGTTTCGGCATTTTAAAATTTAGGTTTCAATAATTTTTTTGCAAAATTTCTCAAAAATAAGTAACTAACGGATATAAAAAAAGGCGTTACGATCAGTAACACCTTTAATATATTAACAATTGTTAATCATTATTTTTTATGTCTTAATTCTGAAGATACAGAAAGCTTTTTTCGGCCTTTCGCACGTCGGCGTGCAAGGATTTTTCTCCCACTCACAGAAGCCATTCTTTCTCTAAAGCCATGCTTGTTCTTTCTCTTTCTTTTTGAAGGCTGAAATGTTCTTTTCATTATTCTATATCTTTATTAACTACTTTCTTACACTTTTTTTGAAAGCCTGATTTTAGCTCCAAAAGTGCGGCGCAAATATACAAATGCTTTTTTATTCCGCAAACCTAAAATTGAAAATATTTAGAATTGTTTTTACTACCTTTGCCATCTCTATTTTAAAGTTGAAAAATGTACAATAAAAACATAAAATTATTTATTGCCCTTTTAATCCTGGCCTATGCTGTTTATCAGTTTGCGGAAGGCCTGATAGGAAATGGAATTATGTGGGTTTTACTATCCGGTATATTTATTTTCCTATACTTTAAAAATGAATTTATTCTATTGGCATTTTTACGCCTTCGGAAGCAGGACCTTCCCGGTGCCGACAAATGGTTAAATAAAATTTCGAATCCGGCTTCAGCCCTTACTAAAAAACAACAAGGGTATTATAACTATTTGAAGGGGATCATGTTATCGCAGACTAACATGAACGAAGCTGAAAAATACTTCAAAACTGCTCTTAATTTTGGATTGTCAATGGATTATGACATGGCCATGTTAAAACTCAACCTGGCAGGAATTGCATTTAGCAAGCGTCGAAAACAAGAAGCGATGAAATTACTGTCTGAAGCTCAAAAACTGGATAAACGAGGTATGCTGAACGATCAAATTAAAATGATGAAGCAGCAGATGAAAAAAGCCTCGATCCCAAAGCAGCATTATGGCGGACATCGACAGCAGCGTCCCTCAAAGCGTAGATAATGCTTAGAAAAGGTAATTTAAGACCACTTTCCTGTAATTAGTACCTTTTCCTACAAATAATCACCAATTACCGTTAATCGAGTTTATTTGGGCTCCTAAGTCCTTTTGTATAAATTAGTTAGGCCAAATCTTTAGAAAACATGTAGACATGCTAAAAATGTTTACATATATCGTTGCGCTTAACCTAATTATAAGCACCTACGCTCAACAGGAAAAAGTTCTATTTTCTGATGCCATCTCCTTACATCTCAGTAAATACCGTCAAAATTGCCAGGACGCAGTTAACAATAAGGATTTTGAGCGAGTTGACCGCTTATTTGATTCTTTGGTGCAAAACCATCTTAAAGGTACCTTTTTAGAGGATCTTTCCATAAGAAAATTATCCGGCGGATTTTTTAAAACCGATAGCCTTAGAAATCCGGTACTTCTCACTACGACAACGGCCTGGTATATTAAAAATGATGAAGAAATTGAAGCACTCAATAACTTAGCCTCAGAATTCAACGGAAAAATAGATGTGGTGGTCCTGTTCTGGGACACAAAGAAAAAGGTGAAGAAAGCGGCCAAGCCCTACTCCAAAGAGGTCATTATAATCTATGTCGATGAAACTTTAAATCTCGAAAATAGTATTATCAATACCTATAAACATGCCCTTGGAATTCCTACGGCCTTCTATATTGGAGCAGATAAAAAAATTGTGAGTATCGATCGTGGAGGTTTGAATAAATTTACCAAAGCAAGAAATCCTGAACTTTATGCTGCAAATTATGAGATCTATCATAGGAATATGACACAGCTACTCATCAGTGATGGACTTCTAAAAGATACTATTCTAACAGGAACTGATTAAAGTAAAGGTGCCCAAAGTCTGCAGAAGGATTCTTTCAATTTATCAGATTTCGATCTATTTTTCCAAACCTCATGGTTAACTTCTTCACAATACTTAAAATCATGCATAAAAATATCTTTTAAGGCTTGAGCAGAAGTTTGATCATAGATCAAAGCGTTAACTTCAAAATTAATGTTAAAACTCCTGTAATCCATATTCGCAGTACCTACAGAGCAAAAGACATCATCCACTACAATGGTTTTGGAATGAATAAATCCTTTGGTATATCTAAATATTTTCACATTGGCTTCTAACAGTTGCTCGATATACGAATTCGTAGCATATTGTGCAGTCCATGAATCTGAATCCTTTGGAATAATGATTTTGACCTCAATATTAGAGCGTGCAGCAACTTTTAGAGCCAATAATATCTCGTCGTTAGGAATAAAATACGGGCTCGTAATGTAGACATAGTCTTCAGCATTGGTAATGGCGCTAAAAATAGACTCCATAATATTGGCCCAGTCTGTATCTGGCCCACTTGCCGCTATTTGAATTGGCGTATCGCTTTGGGTTGTTATGTTAGGAAATAATTCGTGGCTGATCTCAATGGTTTCTCCTGAAACAAAATTCCATGTTGTTAAAAATAAGATTTGAAGAGAGCTTACTGCATTCCCGTCAATTCTAAGATGAATGTCACGCCAGTAATTTTCAGAGCTTTCATCATTGATATAAGTATCTGAGATATTTATGCCTCCTACATATCCTAATCTTCCATCAATTACAACAATTTTTCTATGGTTTCGATAGTTCATTTTACTCGTGAACTTCGGATATTTTACCGGCATAAAAGCAAAAAATTCCACACCACTTTCCTTTAGTTTACGCCTGGACGCAGATGACAAATTACTGCCAACATCATCAAAAGATAAACGAACAGTTACACCTTCTTTTGCCTTATCGCAAATAATGTTTATAATTTTGGTTCCAATAGTATCATCTTTAATAATGTAATATTCAAGATGGATATGATTTTCGGCTTGAATTAAATCTTCAAGGAGATATTTGAATTTAACTTCCCCATTTTCAAGGAGATCAATTTTATTGTTAATGGTGAGTTTAGAATTCTCATTGTTATGAATTAAACTAATGAGCTTCGTTTTCTCATCGAGAAGGTCGTCTAATTTTTTAAGCTCATATGCATCTAATTCGAGCGATTCCTGAACAGCTTTAATGACGGTTTGATTGTGGACATTTTTTCTGTTAAAAATCTTATTCTTTCTGTATTCCTGTCCGAAAAAATAATACACAATAAGCCCAAGAAAAGGAAAAAAAACTAATATTAAAATATAAGTTAAGGTCTTGGTAGGATTGATGTTTTTGAGTAGAACTGTAAACGCTGCCGAAATGGCAATAGCGTAATTTAAAACAATAAGAATACTCCAAAAATTATCCTTTAGAAAATCCATTCTATGGACTCGAATAATAACCCTCTTTAGGAATTTCAATCAAATACAACTTCCCTGATTTATTATTGAGGTGTTTTTCACGTAGCCAGGGATTATGTAATTTCAGAATCTTATAGTTGATACCAAAACGTTTAGAAAAGCTTACGAAATCTGTAACTGCTGTGTCAACTTCTACTTTATAGGTTGGTATTGTTTTGTATAAGTCTTTAAGTCTGAAGTTAAAACCGTATTGATCTGGATGGTTAAGAATTTCTTTAAGTGCCACAATTCTAAATAAATATCGGCCTGTTTCCTCACCCAGTAGCAATTGATAATAAGTGTCAGCACCCTGCTCTTTTAATCGTCTGGATATACCGGCAATTCCTGCATTATATGAAGCGGCGGCCAGGGTCCATGAACCAAAACGTTCTTTTGCTTTTAATAGATATTTGCAGGCAACTTCAGTTGCCAATTCCAAATTATAGCGCTCGTCAACATTGGCATTGACCTCCAGTCCGTTCTCTCTTCCAGTGGCTTTCATGATCTGCCAGATACCGCGTGCACCGGCTGGTGAAGTCACATTTTGCAATCCGCTTTCTATGACAGCAAGGTACTTGAAATCTTCAGGGATGCCATGCTTAGCTAAAATGGGTTCGATAATCGGGAAATATTTATTTGCCCGTTTAAACATGAGCAAGCCATTGGATTGCCAATAGGTATTGACAAGGAGCTCGCGATCCATACGTTCTAAAATATCAGGATTATCAAGCGGAAGGGCCTCACCGGCGAAGTCTAGGTTTTCAGGAACATTTAACGCATATACATTATAATCGTTAATGATCTTCTTCTCTAAATTGTCATCACTTGGAGCATCTTGAACTGCAAAAATCAGCAATCCAGATAAACTTAACAATCCGACAAATGCCAAAAGGTTCTTAATTGTCTTCATAGTTTATAAAGTTTATTAGGTTCTAAATATATAAAAAAAGACCAAAAAGTCATTAAAAATCAGTTTAATATCAAATTGGGCAGGTTTTCATTGAACCACTTGTATTTATTTATGATCATAATATGTGACCCATTTTTAATGGGAATACAATTGTTAATATTCTTAATTGGAAGGATTCCGTCATTTTCACCATGGATGTGTATGAGATCGGGATCGTATTCGGTTTGATCCCAGCAAACCATATTTTTAATGGCCCAGTCCAAATACAATTTATCACTCATTGAAAGGTATTTCCTATAAAGTTCAATACGCTTAGTCACCGTTTTTCCAAATGCATATTTGGCCAGGGCATCAACATTGCTAAAAATTCGTGTAGGAACGAGATGATAAGCCCTGGTTTTTCGTGCAGCTCTTAATCGTCTCGGTAATTCAAATTTGGTTTTGACACTGGATACGATGATTACTTTACTCAGATTTAAAAACGAACTCATTTCCTGAACAAGAATACCGCCAAATGAAACACCAAGCAAAACAACATTATCATGTTTTACATGCTCCGACATGCGTTTGGCATAAGATTCAAGAGTTTCTTGTTTTAGAGGCAACATCCAATCGAGCAAATGAATTTTAAATTGATCAACCGGTAAATCGATATGTTCGAATATAGAAGAATTAGCTGCCATGCCTGGCATAAAATAGACATGTATTAACTCTTGGTTCATAAGCATTTGTGCTGCAATAAACTTTAGATTATTGCAATTTTTTTTTGTATCTTTGCACTACAAATCTATGCAAAATAGATTGTTCTTCGTTGACTAATACAGACTAAATTATGATTGATGCTGCAGAACTAATTGATAATGAATTTTTACGTCAATTTGAATTAAAAATTGACAACGAGCTAGCCAAAATAGAATACTCCCTACAAGAAAGAAAAATATTTTTAACCAAGTTAATTATTCCTGATAACGTCAAAAACGACGACTTCGTTGAAGATTTTCTGAAAGTAGTTATGGAAAATATTCAGGAACGCAATATTAGCGTGGTACCCACCAGTCCGCCAATTGCAAAATTTATAAGAAAGCACAGGCGCTATAAAAGCATGTTGCCTGTTGGTGTAAGAATATAATTTAAGCGACTTTAGAGTCGCTTTTTTTTGCTTTGAATTATCTATTATTAGACTGAAATCATGGCTTCGGCCATACAAAATTCAATGCGCACTAAACCGTCTGTATCGATTTCTGTCAAGTTAACCTCATGAATTGTATTCACCAAATCCGGATTCCATGGCGACTTAACCTTTATGTAGTTTTCGGTAAATCCATGAATATAGCCTTCCTTATTTTCTCCTTCGAACAAGACCTTTACCCGAGATCCCAATTGTTGTTCATAAAATGCACGACGCTTCTTGACCGACAATCCTCTTAACATTTTACTGCGTTTGGCGCGAACCGCTTTTGGAACAACACCTTCCATGAGGGCTGCTGGTGTATTTTCCCGTTCCGAATAAGTGAATACATGTAAATAGGAAATATCCAATGCCTGAAGATAATTGTAGGTCTGCAAAAAATGAGCATCCGTTTCTCCCGGATACCCTACAATAACATCAACGCCAATGCAGGCATTGGGCATTAATTCTTTTATCTTTTTTATCCGATCGGTATATAATTTCGTCATGTATCGACGCTTCATGGATCGTAATAAGGCATCGCTCCCACTTTGGAGTGGGATATGAAAATGCGGCACAAATGAATGGCTTCCCGCAACGAATTCTATAGTATCATTTTTTAATAAATTCGGTTCAATAGAAGATATACGCAAACGCTCTACACCTTCCACATTATCGAGTTCCTTAACAAGATCTAAAAACGTATGCTCGTGTTTTTTATTACCGAATTCGCCCTTGCCGTAATCACCAATATTAACACCGGTTAGAACAATTTCTTTAATCCCTTTTGCCGAGATCTCTTTGGCATTTTGAATCACATTGTTCAAAGTATCGCTTCTTGAAATACCTCTGGCCAGTGGAATTGTACAATAGGTACATTTATAATCGCAACCGTCCTGTACCTTCAAAAAAGCACGCGTTCTGTCTCCAATGGAATAGCTGCCTACATAAAAATCGGCTTCTTCTATTTCACAAGAGTGAACTTCACCAAAATCATTCTTGCTAAGATCATTAAGATAATTGGTGATCTTAAACTTTTCGGTTGCACCCAATACGAGATCCACACCATTAACATTGGCTAGTTCTTCCGGCTTTAATTGTGCATAGCATCCAATAGCAGCAATAAATGCTTCCGGATTGGATTTCTGAGCCTGTTTTACAACACTCTTAAATCGTTTATCAGCATTTTCAGTCACTGAGCAGGTATTGATCACATAAATATCTGCTTTTTCAGAAAAATCAATACGATCAAAGCCTTCGCCTGTAAATGATCTGGCGATGGTTGATGTTTCTGAGAAATTTAGCTTACATCCTAAAGTGTAAAAAGCGACTTTTTTTCTTGCACTCATTCTTGTACATTTACCAAGTTGGCAAATTTACAACTATTATATAAGATGTTAAAACGCCTAATACCTAAATTAAAATCACTGATGAATAAATTCCTGCTGGCCGGAATCGTAGTCTCGCTAATGTCATGTATGTCATCCGTTGATTCGAACAGGGACCATTTGGTCTTCAGGTATAATGAGCATAAGAATATTGGATCACTCGATCCTGCCTTTTCAAAAGATCTGGCCGACATTTGGGCGACCAATCAATTATTTAACGGACTTGTACAAATGGATGAAGATCTTAATGTGGAGCCTTCTATTGCATCGTCCTGGCAAATTTCGGAGGATGCACTAACTTATAATTTTTCACTAAGAGAAGACGTCTATTTCCACAAGCATGAGTTATTTGGCAAGGACTCTACGAGAACGGTTTCAGCCCATGATTTTGAATATAGTTTTAAGCGATTAACAGATCCTCAAGTTGCCTCGCCCGGCAGTTGGGTTTTGAATAAGGTTGATCAATTTAATGCCATTGATGATCATACTTTTCAAATACAGTTGAAACAACCCTTTCCGGCCTTTTTAGGTTTGCTGACCATGAAATATTGTTCGGTAGTACCAAGAGAAATTGTCGAACATTACGGTAGTGATTTTCGGTCGAATCCCATCGGTACCGGACCCTTTAAATTTAAGCGCTGGGAGGAAAATATAAAGCTGGTCTTCAGAAGGAATAACAACTATTTTGAACGAGATATGTCAGGAAACGCTCTACCCTATCTCGAAGCTGTTGCCATTACATTTTTACCTGAAAAGCAAAGTGAGTTCCTGCAATTTGCCCAAGGCAATATTGATTTTGTGTCTGGCCTGGATGCCTCCTACAAAGATGAGATTCTCACCGCCGATGGAAAATTAAAAGCACTCTATGCCGACGATGTAAACATGATCAGAGGTCCGTATTTGAACACTGAATACCTCGCCTTTTTTATGGACTCCAATCTGCCGGAAATACAATCATCTTTGATCAGACAGGCAATTAACTACGGATTTGACCGCCAGAAAATGATGACCTATTTGCGCAACGGCATTGGCATTCCTGCTCATGGCGGATTTATTCCTAAAGGGCTTCCGGGATATGATGAATCCATTGGATTTTCCTACCAGCCAGAAAAAGCCAGACAACTCATAGATCAATATAAAGCGGAAAGCAATACTGATAATCCGGCAATTACCATCACAACCACAAGTAACTATTTGAGTTTTTGTGAATATATCCAGAAAGAACTTCAGAAAACCGGACTGGATGTCACCGTAGATGTCATTCCTGCCTCAAGTTTAAAGGACTCAAAAGCCAATGGTAAATTGGATATGTTCCGGGCAAGTTGGATCGCCGACTATCCCGATGCCGAGAATTATCTGTCATTGTATTTCAGCAAGAATTTTGCGCCTAACGGGCCCAATTATACGCATTATAAAAACGACTTGTTTGATAGCTGGTACGAAGCAGCATTCACAGAAACCGATCCGAAAGAGAGAGAAATACTCTACACCAAAATGGATTCTCTGGTGATGGCTTCAGCGCCGGTAGTGCCTTTATTTTATGACGAAGTGGTTCGCTTTACCCGAAAAGAGGTTAAGGGATTAGGCATCAATCCCGTTAATTTGCTTGAATTAAAAAAAGTGAAAAAAAGGTAGCTTTCTTAAGCTTCCCGATCAATATCATTTGCCGGTTTACCAATGTCCATAATTTCATCTTTGGGAATCTGGACTTCTTTTTCCCATTTCCGTTTTAATAGGACGTAAAAGCCGTAATCGGCTGCAATCCCTATTGGAATTCCTAATAAATTCCAACCTAATGTATTTTCCCAATTAACGTTTAAGCCAAAAATAACATCAGCAAAACCAACGATCACGCCAAATACTGCACCGGCTGCATAATATACAATGATGCCTAGTATGGCATATAACCAACGATGTTTATAATAGTCCTGAGCAAGCTCATAAAAGTATTTTCCAATGAAAAAAATGAGTAATAATCCTAACATGAAGTCGTTCGTATTTAGATTCTTCTGAATTTTTTGGTTTGGTTGAAAACATGTTCCAATATAGCAGCATCCTGGTCGGTGAATTCAATAGCTCGCCGCGCCATGACAACCTTGGCCACTTCAAAGGCTTTATTGGTTTTATATGTAGTAAATCCTGAATGGCCACCCCAACTAAAACTCGGAATAAAATTTCTCGGAAATCCACTCCCGAAAATATTAGCACTTACGCCAACAATAGTTCCAGTATTAAACATGGTATTTATACCACATTTGCTATGATCGCCCATCATCAGTCCGCAGAATTGTAATCCGGTTCTGGCAAAGCCTTCGGTTTCATAATCCCATAGCCTGACTTCGGCATAATTATTTTTCAAATTTGAATTATTGCTGTCGGCTCCAATATTGCACCATTCACCAAGGACGGAATTTCCCAAAAATCCGTCATGTCCTTTATTGGAATAGCCAAAAATCACTGAATTATTGATCTCGCCGCCTACTTTACTAAAGGGGCCAACTGTCGTCGGTCCGTAAATCTTGGCGGCCATTTTGACCGTTGAATTTTCACATAATGCAAATGGCCCGCGAATAACGGAACCTTCCATGACTTCGGTATTTTTCCCAATATAAATTGGACCATTGGTCGCGTTTAAAGTAACAAAGTTGAGCAGAGCACCTTCTTCAATAAAAATATCTTCAGACTTAATGACGTTGATTGTTGCCGGAATGGGTTGTGATTTACGGCCTTTGGTCAGTAATTCGAAATCGTCCTTTAAAGCATCTCCGTTTTTTGAAAAAATATCCCAGGTATGCTCAATTTTAATGATCTCATCCTGAAATTCAATGGGTTCATAAGTGCTAAAATTAACTTCTTCCTGAGTATCCTTTGTATAAAATGCAATGACATCTTCACCCTTAAAAATGGCCTGATTCTCCGATAGGCCTTTGATGAGTTCAGCAACTTCATAATTGGGCAGATAGGACGCATTGATCATGATATTATCCTCAAATTCCACCATTGGAAATTTTTCCGATAAATAATCTTCGGTCACAGAGGTAATGGTATACCCTAAATAATGTTCCCATTTTTCCCTGATCGTCAATATTCCAATTCTTATATCGGCTACGGGTCGTGTATAGGTAAACGGCAGCAGATTGTTGCGATGCGGCCCGTCAAAAAGGATATAATTCATAATCAGGATTTTTGTAAAAATAAAAAAGCCTTTCAATTGGAGAAAGGCTTTGTCAAAATATATTTGGTATAGATTATTTTTTAAACTTCTTATACTTGTTCTTAAACTTATCAATACGACCAGCCGTATCAACTAATTTAGACTTACCGGTATAATAAGGATGAGAGGTTCTTGAGATCTCCATTTTCACCAAAGGATACTCAACACCATCAACCTCGATGGTCTCACTTGAATTTGCCGTCGACTTGGTTATAAAAACGTCATCGTTCGACATATCTTTGAAAGCAACTAATCTGTAGTTCTTTGGATGTATATCTTTTTGCATGATCTTATCATTTCATTTTTCGAGCTGCAAATTTAATTAATTTTCTTAAATCATCATAACTTTATTTTATTTTTTATTCTCCTAAACAATGTAACGATTTACTATATTTGTTTACTAACTAAAATATATCAACCGAAAATATATTATTATGGAAAAAACATTAAAATCGATTGCAATGAATTACGGACTATACCTTGGTCTGGCACTAACACTTACAACAGTTTTGGTGTATGCCACAAACCTGGATATTTTTGTAAAATGGCAATTTAGTATTGCACTTTTCTTGTTGGTCCTAATTGTTGGATTTATTTCAATCACCAAAGCGAAGAAAGCACAGGGCGGATTTATCTCCTTCAAAGAAGCTTTTACTTCCTTTTTTATTACAGTTGCAGTTGGAACAATAATTTCGTCTGTTGTTGGATTGATCATCTTTACAATTGTAGATCCGGAAGCTGCTGAACAGCTGAATGAAAAGATCCTCATTGCAACCAAAGAATCGATGGAACGTTTTGGCGCACCTGACGAAACGATCAAAGAACAATTGGCCAAAGCACGTGACAAGGATAATTTCTCAATCGGAACTACCCTAACAAATTATGTTATAGGCTTGGTTATTTATAGTATATTTGGACTTATAGGTGCGGCTATTTTTAAGAAGAAAAATGCCGATCAAGACTAAATAATACATGAACGTATCAGTAGTCATACCACTACTTAACGAACAAGAATCTTTAAAGGAACTATATGATTGGATTGCAAGAGTTATGCAGTCCAATCATTTTTCTTATGAGGTCATTTTTGTTGATGATGGCTCTACTGATAACTCCTGGCAAACTATATTAGGGCTTTCTCAAGAACACAATAATGTAAAAGGCATAAAATTTCAAAGAAACTATGGAAAATCCCAGGCGCTGCATGCCGGATTTCTTGAAGCTCAAGGTGATGTTGTCATCACTATGGATGCCGATCTGCAGGATAACCCTGAGGAAATCCCTGAGCTTTATAAAATGATCACCCAGGACCATTATGATCTCGTTTCCGGTTGGAAAAAGAAACGCTACGATTCTGTGGTCATGAAAAATTTGCCTTCAAAATTATTCAACTGGGCAGCACGCAAAACCTCGGGCCTTAAACTGCATGATTTCAATTGCGGATTAAAAGCATATTCAAACAAAGTAATTAAAAGCATTGATGTTCACGGTGAAATGCATCGCTATATTCCCGTTTTGGTAAAAAACGAAGGTTTTCACAACATAGGCGAAAAGGTAGTGCAACATCAGGCACGTAAATACGGTAAAACAAAATTTGGTATGGAACGATTTATAAATGGATTTCTGGATTTATTAACGATTTGGTTTGTCTCTAAATTTGGGAAACGCCCAATGCATTTCTTTGGTGCCTTAGGCGCATTAATGTTCCTTATTGGATTTGGCTTTGCACTCTATCTTGGGATCGATAAAATATACCTGAACCCCGAAGGCCGATTGATCACCGAAAGGCCTCAATTCTTTATTGCCTTGACCACCATGATTATAGGCACTTTATTTTTTGTTGCCGGATTCCTGGGAGAGATCATTCTTCGTTCTGCACGAGAAAAAGAAAATTATAAAGTGGAATCAAAATCAAATCTTTAAAGTTTCAAAGCGAAATGCCCCTTGACAATGCGATCGTTAAATCTAATGATAAACCAATAATCATCAGGATTCATCAATTGACCGTTAAATGTACCGTTCCATCCCTCAGAAGCAGTTGTCATCGTCTTCAACAATTTGCCGTATCGATCATAAATTTCAATAATGGCATTCTCAAAAAAACCAGGCCGTTTTATTTGCCATAAATCATGGATGCCATCACCATTGGGCGTAAAATAATTTGGAAAGCCACCAACTAAAACGGTTTGAGTGGCAATATTGCAATTATCCTTTCTAACATGTACCTCATATATGCCGGGCTGAACAGCAGTAAAATAGGCGCTCTCAAAGTATGCAATGCCATCTAAGGAATACTCAATGAGGCCATCTGTATTATCAATTTGAATATATACCGAATTCTGTACTTGAAAATCACGAATCTCGATATCTGTAATTTCAAAATCAAGGGACTCACTGACTTCAAATTCAAAACTACTCGTACAACCCAGGCCGTTCGAAATCTCAACCCAATAGGTCCCAGGAACTTCAATAGTTAATGATTGCGTTGTGGCTCCGGTCGACCACAAATAATGATCATAGCCACTTCCGGCATCGAGAATGATTTCGGTTCCATGGCAAAACACAATCGTTTGATCTTCAGCAACCGGAGCGGCGAGCACATTAAGAAGAACACTTCCTATATAATCGCAAAAATTCGAATTTTCAACTCTGAAATACAATGCTATTGCGTTGGTGTTTTCAATGATAAAATCCTCCTGGATAGGGTTTAAATCTAAATGGGCGTCGTTGATATTATAGTAAATTTTTACCTCCGAGCCGGGAAAATCCGCTTCTAAGGCCTCATGAACCTGTGCGTATTCAATTAAAACAGTTTCCGAAATATCTTCGACACATATATCGATGGCATCATGTATGCCAAGGTCTGAAGCTGCATTCACGTTTAATATGACTTCAATGATCACATAGCATTCGGCATTCTCGAATACACGGGCATAAATAACCTGATCGTTAATAAGATTTTGGTACCCAATGGGTTCAATGGGATTTAAATTAGATTGGGCATCATTGA
>JABDLA010000077.1 GCA_013001965.1 Flavobacteriaceae bacterium
GGTAATCCAAAGCGTTTTTTTGAAAATTATCAGGATCACCGAGTGAAGCGAGGTAATCCAAAGCGTTTTTTTGAAAATTATCAGGATCACCGAGCAAAGCGAGGTAATCCAAAGCGTTTTTTTGAAAATTATCAGGATCACCGAGCAAAGCGAGGTAATCCTAGAATATGAGCAAAGTGATAGTGCCAATGCGCAAGCTGGCTCTGTCGCTAAAAATGTCTACAAGACATTTTTTTAACACTCCGACCGGTCGCGTAGCTCAGCTGGATAGAGCATCTGCCTTCTAAGCAGACGGTCACAGGTTCGAATCCTGTCGCGATCACGAATAAATAGTACAATAAGAAAAAACGCCAAGTTTACTTGAGCGTTTTTTTGTTTGTACTATTTTCAAAGCGGAACGCTTTTAGGATCATTCCGCAGGATTGAATCCTTTATTAGCATTCAGAGCGTTTTTTTGTTTGTACTATTTTCAAAGCGGAACGCATTGAGGATCATTCCGCAGGATTGAATCCTTTGTTAGCATTCAGAGCGTTTTTTTGTTTGTGCTATTTTCAGCACGCCTGCCTGCCGGCAGGCAGGGAGTGCTGTCAGGATCATTCTGCAGGGATGAAAATTATTTTCCACGCGTAGCGTTGTACCAAGTAGAAAACCTATACTTTGATAATAAAATTAAATTTCATTTTGTGATTAAATTTCCATCAACCTAAGTGGCTATAACCAAGAATGGCTAAATAGTTAATAACCGGTTACTAATTTTTTCTTAAAACAATTTTTTATTCAATGAAATCTATTAATTTTAATCTGCTTTTAATTCGACAAAGAATTTTGAAGAAAATCCTTTCAATAGCTATAGTTTAAGGTTAATGTTATTAGCAATAAAGGATTGGGGGGTTGTGCAAACAACCCCTTTTTTTTATGCTTTGCTGGCCACAATAACCACTTTGTCATTGTGCGCGTTGGTTGTAAAAAAAAGATAGGTATCTCCGCCATCTTTAAATTTCCATTTTCGTTTAAGATCAGAGACGCTTAGCGGAAAGTTTCTTACTGCCACATTGCATTTCATTTTATAGACCTCCTTTTTTAGGGACTTCTTTTGATAGGGTAACACCCGATCTACCTTAAAGCATCGGCCCGGGAATGTTATCAATTCTTCCGAAGTATATAAATGAGTATGTTGATGTAATTTATTCAATTTTAATTCCTGGGACAGAATTTTAAAGGCACCTGCTTTTAATAGTGCGGCGTTTGGTTCGTAGATAAAATTTTGAACTGGCCCCAATTGTATTCTTGCTGCATTTTCCTCCTTTTGATCAAATGAAAATTTATCCTGCCCTTGTTTTTTTAAATGTATCGCATTGATCCGAATGTCATTTTCATAGCCTTTCTCAATCAAAAACAACAGTTCCTTGACCTCGTTATTTACTGCTACACAATGCACAGCTTTAACATGTCTTAATTCTGATATGCCTTGGCTAATATCCAGCATGGGAGAGGCCTTGATCAAAATCTGATCACTATGCTCCAATAACATATCTAAATGTTCAGGAACATTTGGTAAGCAATCCTTTAGAAAAAACACTTTCCCTTTATGATCATGGCGTCGTGACGGATCGATATATATCCAATCGAACTTATTTTTTGATTCAGTTAAATAGGCCAACCCATCAGCATGAATGACCTCAATATTTTGTGCATTAAGCGTTTTAAAATTAGCTTTTACGATGGCCGATAAATGCTCATCGATCTCGCAATGAAGTACTTTTTTAAATTGTTTGCCAAAGTAATAAATGTCAACGCCAAAGCCTCCGGTGAGATCCACGAGGGTATCACCTGAAACCAGGCTTGATTTATAGGCCGCTGTAATTTCCGAAGAGGACTGCTCAATATTTAATTTATTAGGGTAGTAAATATTAGGCGTTGAATACCAGCTTGGGAGCTTTTTCCGACAGCGTTGTTTGGCCTCTAATTGTTCGGCAATTTCCGCAAGGCCAACATTTTTAAAAGTCTGCTTCTTAAGAAGAATACTGTGAACATCAGCGTTTACATTTGCCTCGATAAATTCCTGAATTTCTGTATTGAAAATGTGCGGATTCAAAACGGCTAAAGATCCTTAGTGATGCGTCTTACAATCTTATTTTCCGAAAGGAATTCCTTCAGAATGACCTTTATGGCTGTATAGGTTGGAACCGCAACAATCATCCCTATGATCCCAAATAAAATACCCGCAATGATGATCACCAAAAATATTTCTAAAGGATGCGATTTTACACTCTTTGAAAATATGATGGGCTGACTACCAAAATTATCTACGAGTTGTGCAAAAATAAAACCACCTAATACCCACAGGGTTTTGGGTAATATGACCGCGCTAAAACTCTCTCCTAAATTGCTGGACATCGATAATAAAAGTATCAGGAAAGCACTGACCAACGGACCTATATATGGAATCAAGTTCAGAAGCGCACATAAAAACGCAATGACAATAGCATTCTTGATGCCTACCAATAATAAGACGATGGTGTAAATAACAAATAGGATCAGGATCTGAAATATCAATCCCAAGAAGTAGCGCGACAGCAGGTCTTTGATCTTGTTGATCGATTTCTTTACACGAAGTTCATTCTGATCCGGAACAAAGGTCATAATGCCATCCTCAAAGATCTTACTGTCTTTTAAAAAGAAAAATAATATGAATAAAACAGAAAACAATCCGATACTGAAACTTCCAAGTCCGCTGACCAGGGAATTCAGAAAATTGGGAATAACCGAATAATCGATATTGGTCAAAAAACCAGAATCCTTGATGGATTGCTCAATATCTATCCTATTTAATTCGAAATAGGTAACCACTTCGCGATACAGGTTTTCTATATTGCTTTGTAATTGCTCGATGTTAAGCAATGATAAATTCTGTCCTTGTTCAGCGACCAGTGGAATGAACAAGGATACCAGTCCGGCGAGAAGCGCAACATACAAGACCATGGTGGTTATCACAGCAAAAATGTTTTTGAACTTGAGTCTCCGCCTTAGAAAAATAACAATGGGCCTTCCAATCAAAGAGAATACGGCTGCAACGGCTATGTATACGATCACCGATCTAATTTCATAAAGAAAATACAAAAGCAGGCTGACACCAACAAGAATGCTAAATGCCTTGAGTATCCCTTTAGATATGGTATTCGAATTCATGAAGTAAATATAAAAAACAGATCACAGAAACTGACGTGTAATCTCGTAAAGTGCAATATTCGTTGCCTGAACTACATTCATACTGCTGTTTTGGCCAAACATTTCAATATGAATCACTTCATCGGCGGTATTCAATATATCATTTGTAATCCCAAAATTCTCATCACCAACAACCAATGCAAGCGGAGCATCTGTTTCGAAAGTTAATTGATGCAATGGTTTACTTTTAGATGTGATCTCGAGGACAATTATTTGGTAGTTCTTATCTTTTAAATCTCGAATAACTTCAATTACATCTTCTTTGATCTCATAGGAAACCGATTTTTCTGTAGCTCTTGAGGTTTTGGTCATTTTCCGTCCCATGGAGACATGTGATCCGCAAAGTATGAGTTGCTGTACTCCAAAAGCATCGGCAACACGAAACAGGCTGCCAATGTTTAAGGCATTCGATACATTGTCTGTGATAAGCGTAACAGGAAAGCTTCGCTGTGTAAAAGATGAATTATAATGAGTGAGTTGCATGCCTAATTTTCAAAAGCATATTTCAGAATGTTCGCGCCCATTTTTAAGGCCTTCAAACGCACGTCTTCAGGATCATTGTGGACTTCAGGATCTTCCCATCCATCACCTAGATCGCTTTCAAAAGTAAACAAAAGGACCAAACGATCCTCATGAAAAAGTCCCATGGCTTGTGGCCTTTTGCCATCGTGCTCATGTATTTTTGGCAAGCCCTGAGGAAAGCTGTATTCCATATTAAAAATGGGATGGTTGTTGGGTAATTCTAAGAGTTCTTTATTCGGAAAAACTTTCTTCAACTCTTTCGTAATATATGGCTGCATCCCATAATTATCATCGATATGAAGAAACCCTCCGGAAAGCAGATAATTTCGTAGGTTTTCAGCATCAGCCTCATCAAAAAAGACATTGCCATGACCTGTCATATGTAGAAAGGGAAATTGAAAGATATCGATACTACCAACTTCGACCGTTTGAGGTTTCTCATTGATCTTTGTATTAATATTGTCATTGCAAAACTTTATTAAATTGGGTAGGGCAGTAGGGTTACTGTACCAATCGCCACCACCTTTGTACTTTAAGATCGCAACATCTTGGGCCGTCAGCATAAATGCTGGCAAAAGCAGAAAAATTATAAGAAAACAATTTCGTCTATTCATTTATTAAGGCAACGGTATGACATGCAACAATAGCGGCAGTCTCGGTGCGTAATCTGGTTGCACCCAAAGTTACTGGAATAAAATTGTGCAGCAAAGCCATTTCAATTTCTTTAACAGTAAAATCGCCTTCCGGCCCGATCAAGATCCAGACTTCTGTCCCTGATTTTAGTACAGATTTCAGAGATTCCCTGTTTGAATCTTCGCAATGTGCGATAAAGGTTTGTCCGTTATGATCCTGACTCAGGAACTCTTTGAAACTTACCAAAGGACGTAATTTGGGAAGATGATATTGAAGCGATTGCTTCATCGCCGATTGCAAAACTTTCTCAAAGCGTTCCGATTTAATAGTCTTTCGCTCAGACCGGTCACAAATAATTGGAGTGATGCTGCTGAGGCCAATTTCTGTTGCTTTTTCGAGTAACCACTCATAGCGGTCGTTCATTTTAGTTGGCGCAACTGCCAAATGCAATTTATAAGAAGATGGCTGACTTTGATGTTTGGTTAAAATCTGAACCTTACATTTTTTTGGATCGGCTGAAATTATTTTAGCATCAAACACCCAGCCGCTTCCATTGGTGATAGAAAGATTGTCACCTTCTTGTTTCCGAAGTACTTTTATAATATGCCGACTATCATCCTTGGAAAATTGAAAGTGATCGGTTGATTCAGAAATTTCGCTATTATAGAAAAGTTGCATTAGCGTTTTGGTTCTACGACCCTCAAGACCTTTACTTCCTGAATTTTTTTCTTATCGTAGGTTTTTTTAACTACGAAATACCATTTGTTCGATTCTACATTGACCAGGAAAATATCGTCGAGTTTATGATCGTCATTTAAAACATGTTCCTCGAATTCAGGCAGCATGTCACCATGAGTGATCCATCCCGAATCGCCACCGCGCTTCCGATTGGTGTCCATTGAATACTGAATAGCCAAATCCTTAAAAGGCACACCTCTTTCGATCTGTTTGACCAACTTTGGACGCAATATGTCAATATCGCGCATGGACATTTTATCTCCATCTAAAAAGATATAATGCACTCGATAATAGATGACATCATTTTTTTCAATAACCTTATAATGGACATTTTCAATTTCATTCTCTACGACCTTTGTACCACCGTTGCTTAGTTTAAATATTTCCTTGGCGAATCGAGTTTTATGCTTTTCTTCATTAAAGGTGATGATCTTATTTTGCCTGTTATCAAAGGTTTCAAGATATTTTTTGGCTTTTTCAAATGTAGTCACCGAATCAAGGTCGACCTTAAAGTCTTCCTGTGCATTTGAAGAAATGGATATAAGGATTGCGAAGCATAAAAATGTAATTCTAAACATATGGGATTAATTAAGAATATTCTGCAATTAAATGAAATTTTTAGTCAGTTGATAGGTTTTAAAATAAGCTTATCAACATAAATTTTAACAGCTCAAAGTTTAGTTTTGGCATGTTCCAGTCCCAGTTCTATATAATGTAGAAGATCGGACTCCTTTTCGCATCCTTTTTGACTGACATAAATGAATTCCTTCATTGGGCGTTTAGTAAAATCCATTTCCCTGACTGTGGTTTTTTCAAGCTCTTCATTCATTTTGGACGCAACCACCCGAACCGCTAATTCATCCTTAATAATTCCAACGGTCATTTTCCCTTTATATAAAAAGGATAAACCGCCGAACATTTTTTTCTCGGTAAAATCTTCCGGAAATAATTTTAATTGTTCTCGTATTCGATGCGCTAAATCTGGGTCAAAAGCCATTAAGATTAAATTTTAAGCCGTGCGGATGCAATCACCTTCTGATCGGCAAAATCGCCTTTAAGATACTTCAAATATCCTACAATGGCAATCATCGCAGCATTATCAGTTGTGAATTCAAATTTTGGAATATAGGTGGTCCAGCCAAATGTCTTCTCAGCATTTATTAAGGCCTCCCTAATCCCTGAATTTGCCGAAACACCACCACCAATGGCAATGTGTATGATACCGGTTTGCTCTGAAGCAATTTTCAGTTTGTCCATTAAAATTCCTACTATAGTGTATTGAATAGAGGCGCAAATATCATTAAGATTGTCCTTAATAAAATTGGGGTCCTTTTGAAATTCGCGTTGAGCAAAATAGAGAATAGCTGTTTTTAGTCCTGAAAAACTAAAATTTAGTCCGTTTACTTTTGGTTTTGGAAACCGGAACGCTTTAGGATCACCGAGTTTCGCCAATTTATCTATCACAGGTCCTGCGGGATAACCCAGTCCTAAAATCTTACCACTCTTATCAAAGGCCTCACCAACGGCATCATCAATGGTTTCCCCAATGACGTCCATATCAAAATGATCTGTCACCTTAACAATTTGAGTGTGTCCACCTGAAATGGTCAGAGCTAAAAATGGAAACTCAGGTTTTTCGAAGCCTTCTTCATCAATAAAATGCGCCAAAATATGAGCCTGCATATGGTTAACATCTATCAAGGGAATATCAAGTCCGAGGGCCAGAGACTTCGCGAAAGAGGTCCCAACCAAGAGCGAACCCATTAAACCCGGTCCGCGTGTAAATGCGATGGCGTGCAATTCCGATTTGGAAATCCCTGCTTTTTCCAGGGCCTGATGTACGGCCGGAACAATATTTTGTTCATGTGCTCTTGAAGCCAACTCAGGAACCACGCCACCATATTCCTCATGAATTTTTTGGCTGGTAACAACATTGCTCAAAATTTTTCCGTTACAGATCACAGCGGCAGCCGTATCGTCGCATGAAGATTCAATTCCTAGTATGTAAATATTTTGTGATGGCATTTAGACTAAATAGGCATAATAATTGTTTTCTTTGTATAAAAACAGCTTTTTACCATAGTTTGTACGTATATACAAAGAAATGAAATATTAATTTTTTGATGACTATGAAAAAGCAATATAATTTTATTAATTCGATGAATATCTCAAATCAAAATTTCAGAGTAATTCTTTAAATTTAATCACTTATCAAGAAAGTACGCAAAATAGCACTTAAGATCATCGCAATTCTATTATTGCTTTTTCTTATTTTATTTCTCCTACTTTCAATTCCAGCCGTTCAAACCCGTCTTGGAAAATATGCGACCAAGAAAATCAATACCGAATTTGGCACGAATATTAATATCGAAAAAGTTGGGCTTCAACTAAACGGCGATGTCGAGTTACTCAATATTTATATTGAAGATTACAAGAAGGATACCCTCATTAGCATCCGGGAATTGAATACGTCCATCCTGAATTTTAAAAAATTATTTGATAATAAACTGGCCTTTGGCGATATAGATATTGAAGGGCTGTTGCTCAACATTAAAACCTATTCGGGCGAAGCCGATACAAACCTTGATATTTTTTCAGCGAAATTCGATGATGGCCAGATTCGAACTGAAAAAAGTGATTTTCTTTTGTCTTCCAGCGATGTTTCTATTTTAGATAGTGAATTTAGAATTTCGGATGAAAATAAGGAAGTGGTCGAAGTTTTGAGCTTTAGAGAACTTAATATCAATGCTACAGATTTTGTTATTAGTGGGCCGGATGTTAATGCCAGGATCAATAAACTATCCTTCCTTGATAAGCGAGGCTTGCGGTTAGAGAATATGACGACGAACTATTCGTATACTTTAACAGGCATGACCTTTGAAAACCTAAATATTGAAACGGCGAATTCTGCATTAATAGGGCAATTGACCTTCGAATACGACAGGGAGGACATGCGGCATTTTGAAGATAGCGTAAAAGTTTCGGCCAGTTTTAGCAACTCAAAAATCCTGTTGGACGAATTGAATTTGTTCTATGATGAATTTGGAACAGGGCAGGAGGTTGTATTGAATACCGAATTGTCGGGTACATTAAATAATTTACAAGCCACAAATCTTAATGTGAAAGCTCCGGGGCGCACCTCTGTAGATGGTGATATTAATTTCAAAAACCTTTTTAATAAAGAGGATGACAATTTTGAAATGCATGCCGAATTTAAGGAACTATCATCGTCTTATATGGATCTCAAAAGAATGCTCCCAAATGTTTTGGGCAATTCACTGCCTTCGGCACTGGAGAAATTAGGGCCTTTTACTATTAGAGGAACTACTGTTGTTACTTCCCAAACCGTTAATGCTGATGTCGATATTGATACAGGCCTTGGACTTATCTATTCAGATTTGGAGTTAAGTAAGATGGACAACATTGATAATGCTGCCTATAGCGGTTCGTTGATCCTCGATGAATTCGACCTTGGAAATTTTTTAAATGATCCTAAATTAGGAGCTATTTCATTGAACCTTAATGTTGATGGCAAAGGATTTACACTTGAACGACTCAACACTCTGGTTGAAGGATCGGTTTATGGCCTTAATTATAACGACTATTATTATTCTGATATTAAAGTATCAGGAACGCTTCGAAATAAAATATTCAATGGTCAGCTGCAGACTACGGATGATAACATCGACCTTGATTTCAACGGCTTGATGGATTTTACCGGCAAAGTCTATAATTATGATTTTGTAGCTGATGTAAGACATGCTGATCTCCATACCTTAAATTTTGTTTCAAGAGATAGTATTTCAGTGTTTAAAGGCGTTGTTGATATGAAGATGAAGGGTACGACCATCGATAATGCCTACGGAAATATCTCATTTAAAAACACATTATATACCAACCAGGACGATGCATATTTCTTCAAGGATTTTTCAATTGACTCGCGATTTGAGGAAGACATTCGGTACATAGGAATTAATTCACCCGATATCATAGAAGGCCAACTCAGCGGTAAATTTGTATTCAATGATATTGTTAAACTGATTGAAAATTCAGTCGGAAATATTTATACCAATTATAAACCCTTCGATATTGCCGATAATCAATTCATCGATTTTAACTTTAAAGTGTATAACAAGATCGCAGAGGTCTTTTATCCCGAACTCAATGTTGGTTCAAATACATCGATTAAAGGACGGGTAGAAAGTGACGCCAAAAAATTCAGCTTAACGTTTAAGTCGCCCCAAATTCGTTTAAAGGACAATTTTGCTCAGGATATACAGATCAGGATCGATAATAATAATCCGCTTTTCAATACGCTTGTTGAGATCGATAGTATCAATTCAAAATTATATAGTGTTTCAGACTTTAGCCTGATCAATTTGACACGAAATGACACCTTATTGATAAAGAGTGAATTCGCCGGGGGAAAACGAAACAGGGATCTTTTTGATCTCAATTTATATTATACCATCAATGACCAAAACAGATCGGTCGTAGGGTTTAAAAGGTCTGATGTTGAATTTAAAGGGAACACCTGGTTTCTTAATGAAAACAATGACAATTTTAATAAAATAATACTAGATCGTACTTTTAAGAATGTTGTGTTAGATCAGTTATCAATGCGGCACCAGGAAGAGGAGTTGTCATTGTCGGGCTTAATTAAAGATAAGGACAACGCCAATATTAATTTGGTGATGAAGGATATCAATATCCCGAAAATACTGCCTGAAATAGAGGATTTAACCCTGGAAGGACGGGCTAATGGTGAATTAAATATCGAGCAGAAGAACGGCATATATATTCCGCAGTCTAATGTTGTGATCGATAATTTTAAAGTCAATGAACATAATCTTGGTTCGTTTAAAGCAGATATTACGGGTAATGAATCGCTTACCAATTATTTTGTCAATATTAGTCTGAAAGATGATGAGAATGAATCACTTGCAATAACAGGTAACCTTGATGTCGCCGGAAAAAACTCACTGATTGATCTGGATGTTAAGTTCAACAAATTTATTCTCAATCCTCTCAACCGATTTGGAGATGGCAATATTACCAATATAAGAGGAGAAGTTGCGGGAACCGCCAAAGTATCAGGCAGAATGGAACGCCCTCAAATCACAGGACAATTGAATCTTGATGATGGCGGACTAACCATACCTTATTTAAATATTGATTACGAATTAGAAGATGAAACCACAGTAAGCTTACAGAATCAAAGTTTTATTTTCAATAATGCAACCCTAACGGATTCTGAATATTTCTCAAGGGCTTCCTTGAGCGGAAATGTTAGCCATGTGAATTTCTCGAATTGGTCTTTGGACCTGAATATGAATTCAGACCGACTTTTGGTTTTAAACACCTCTGAAACTGAAGATGCCCTCTATTATGGAACAGCCTTTGTTGACGGTGAGATAGACATTGAAGGACCAACAGATCAGCTGGTTATTAAGGCTGAAGTTAGTTCAGAGGAAGGAACCATTTTTAAAATTCCTTTAAATGATGCTGAAGCATTTGGAGATAGTTCATTCATTCATTTCTTAAGCCCTGAAGAAAAGGAAGCCCGTTTAAAAGGAGAGGTATTAGCGGTAAATGAAATTAAAGGCCTGGAAATGGATTTTGACCTTACCGTAAATGAAAATGCTGAGATTGAAATTGTAATTGATAAAGACTCAGGAAGCACCATTAGGGGTAGGGGAAATGGTGGATTGCTTGCTCAAATTAATACCAATGGAAAATTTAATATGTATGGTGACTTCATTGTTACAGAAGGCGTTTACAATTTTATTTATGGCGGATTGATTCAAAAGGAATTTAAGGTACTTCCCGGAGGTACCCTGGTTTGGGAAGGTGATCCATTGCAAGCTCAGATCAATATTAAAGCGCTTTATGATAAAATTCAGGCCAATCCTTCAATTCTTCTCGATAATCCAATTAATAGAAGCATTCCGGTTGAAGTGGAAATTCACTTGACTGGAGAACTTGAAAAACCAGATCCTTCTTTTAATTTGCGTTTTCCTAATGTAAATACAACACTTAATTCAGAGCTTCAATATCGACTCGATGATAATGAAAGCAGGCAGTTCCAAGCCTTGTCCCTGTTGACAACCGGCTCATTCAGAAGTGAATTGAGTTTTGATGCCCAGGATGCCTTGGGCTTGGTTTCCGATCGTGTGCAATCGATGTTGAATGAAATATTATCTTCCGAGGACGGCGTCTTAGATATCGGCCTGGACTTCCAATTGGGAGCAAATAATCCGGAGTACGAAACCGATAGTCGGGTTGGACTCACGCTGTCTACAAAATTAAGTGATCGCGTTCTCGTAAATGGAAAAGTGGGTGTGCCAATTGGTGGTGTAAGCGAAACTGTTGTAGCGGGGGATTTTGAAGTCGAAGTATTATTGAATGAAGACAGAACTTTGTCCTTGAAATTCTTTAACCGGGAGAATAGCGTTCGTAATTTTGGTGAGCAAATAGGGTATACCCAGGGTATTGGACTATCATACAATGTGGAGTTTGATAATCTGAATGAGCTTTTTAAAAAGATCTTCAGGGGAAATTCTCCCAGAAAAGTTAAACGCGAGCAAAAGGTTGAAAAAAAGGCAGATGCCCTTCCCGAATTCATGAACTTTAAGGAAAAAGATACCACTTCACAAAAGACTAAAACAAAGGGTAATTCCAGAACCTTCTAAAAGTCCGTGATTTACACTTATTTCGACGCTCTATTTGTGCTTAGAACAAATTCTTAATTTACGAAAACGTTTGCGTTTTGGTTTTTAGTTAAATTATGACAAATCTTAGTTTTTTTATAGTCTAAGTTTATTAGATTTACCCATTATTTGAAAAAAATGGCGCAACAAATACAGAAAATTGGCGTGATGACTTCCGGTGGAGATGCCCCCGGGATGAATGCCGCTATTCGTGCTGTTGTCCGAGCTTGTGCCTATTATGATGTTCAATGTATTGGTTTCTATAGAGGCTACCAGGGGATAATAGAAAACGATTTTGTTGAACTGTTACCACGTTCTGTTAAGAATATCATTAATAAAGGTGGAACCATATTAAAATCGGCGCGCTCGGGAGATTTCAGGACAGAAGAGGGCAGAAAGAAAGCCAATGAGAATTTAAAGAAAAATGAAGTGGATGCCATGGTGCTCATTGGAGGCGATGGCACGTTTACAGGCGGTTTGATATTCAGCGAAGAATTTGGTTTTCCTGTGGTAGGAATCCCGGCAACAATAGATAATGACATTGTAGGTACTCAGTCTACAATTGGCTTTGATACCGCGCTCAATACAGTAGTAGATGCTGTTGATAAAATAAGAGACACGGCAAGTTCACACAACCGATTATTTTTTGTGGAGGTCATGGGACGAGATTCCGGCTTTATCGCTTTAAATAGTGGTGTTGGTGCAGGAGCAGAAGAAATTCTCATCCCGGAAGAAGATAATGGACTTACTAAATTATTGGAGTCCCTCAAACGAAGTAAACGCAGTGGAAAATCCTCCAGTATCGTTATTGTTGCTGAAGGTGATAAAACAGGAAAGAATGTATTCGAATTAGCCGATTATGTGCAAGAGCATATGCCTGAATATAATAGTCGTGTAACGGTATTAGGCCACTTGCAACGCGGCGGAAGCCCAAGTTGCTTCGATCGTGTTTTAGCGAGTCGATTCGGTGTTAAGGCTGTTGAATATTTACTTGATGGGAAAAAGAATTTTATGGTTGGATTTGAGAACAATAAGATTAGTTCAACAGACATCAGTGATATCAAAAAAGGCACCCATGATATTAACCGGGAGCTTTTAAGAATTTCAGATATATTATCAATTTAAAAAATAGAAAAAGAAATAATGTCAAATTTAAAATTAGGAATTAACGGATTTGGAAGAATAGGAAGAATTGTTTTCAGGGCCACTTTGAAACGATCAAATGTCGATGTTGTTGCCATCAATGATCTATTGGATGTAGAACATCTGGCCTATTTGCTGGAATATGATTCTGTTCATGGCAGATTTGATGGGACCATAGAAGTCAAGAATGGTGCGCTTATAGTCGATGGCAAAGAGATCAGAGTGACTGCCGAAAGAGATCCGAAAAATCTAAAATGGGATGAAGCAGACGTCGATATCGTTGCCGACTGCACAGGTATATTTACAACTTTGGAAACCGCCAACTATCATATAGAGGCTGGTGCAAAGAAGGTCGTAATTTCTGCGCCTAGTAAAGATGCTCCAATGTTCGTGATGGGCGTGAATCATAAGGAGCTTAAAGCAACAGATACCATCATTTCGAATGCATCATGTACAACCAACTGTCTTGCACCCGTCGCCAAGGTTCTTGACGATAATTATGGTATCGAAGAAGCTTTAATGACCACGATTCATGCGTCTACTGCTTCGCAATTTACGGTTGATGGTCCTTCGCGAAAGAATTATAGAATGGGACGTTCGGCATTAACGAATATCATTCCAACAACAACAGGAGCTGCAAAAGCGGTTGGAAAAGTCATTCCTAAACTCAATGGAAAGCTTACAGGTATGGCCTTTCGTGTTCCTACTGCCAATGTATCGGTCGTTGACCTAACGGTTCGTCTTGAAAAGGCGACTTCATATGAAGAGATCAAAAAAGCATTTAAAAATGCCTCTGAAAATGAATTAAAAGGTATTCTTGGATATACCGATGAGGCTGTTGTTTCTCAGGATTTTGTAAGCGACCCAAGAGCAAGTATTTTTGATGCTGGTGCCGGTATTGAATTGAATTCGAAATTTTTCAAAATTGTGGCCTGGTATGATAATGAATTTGGATATTCTAACAAATTGGTTGAATTGGCACTTCATGCACACAGTTTATAAAACTTCTTAAATGATCTTAATAGTTGATAGCGGGTCTACGAAATGCGATTGGATAGCCATTAACGCCAAGGGAGAACAAATTTTGGATAAAATCCGAACCAAAGGATTGAATCCGGCGATACTTTCTGAAAAAAAATTAGCCAAGAACATTAAAAAAAGCGACATTCTTATGCGTCATAAGGATGAGGTGTCGCATATCTTTTTTTATGGTGCAGGCTGTGGTACTGAAAAACCACGGATCTTGCTTAAAGTGGTTTTGCAGGAACTATTCACTAATGCTCAAGTCACTGTCAATGAAGATACAATGGCTGCGGTTTATGCAACCCTGTCTAAAAATGATGAAGCTGCAGTTGTTTGCATTTTAGGAACCGGTTCCAATTGCAGTTATTATGATGGTCAGAAATTGCATCAACGCGTTAAATCATTGGGTTATTCGGTCATGGATGACGCTTCAGGCAATTATTTTGGCAGGCAACTCATCAGAGATTTTTATTTCAATCATATGCCTGAAAATATTCGTGTCGCATTTGATGAGAAATTTAACCTGGAGTCAGATTTTATAAAGAACAATTTATATAAACAACCAAATCCTAACGCCTATTTGGCGTCATTTGCGGAGTTCATGTTTCTAAATAAGGAATCAGATTATATCAAAAATATGATCCGTGAGGGCCTTCGTTTATTCGCCAGGAACATGATCATGCAATATCGGGATGTTCTCGATAAGGTACCTGTTCATTTTGCAGGTTCTATCGCCTTTTTCTCTAAGGAAGAAATATATGAAGTTGCCGAAGAACTCGGATTTACCGTTGGCAATTTTGAACGCAGGCCAATTGAAGGCCTCGTGAAATACCACGCTGAAAATTTATAGAGACTTCAGCAAAAGCAATCAGCGCTTTTCCTTTTTCGCATAAACCTGGTTTTCCTGTTCGGCTACACGAATAAACGTAGTTCTTTTGGTAAGTTCTTTCAATCGTTGTGCACCTACATAGGTACATGTACTTCTAAGACCGCCTAAAATATCTTTTAAGGTCGATTCAACCTCTCCTTTATATGGAACCTCTACCGTCTTACCTTCACTAGCCCTATATGCTGCAAGACTACCCTGATGTTTTTCCATGGCTGTATTAGAACTCATCCCATAAAAGGTTTTGTATGGAACGCCATCGCGTTCAATAAGTTCACCTCCGCTTTCGTCATGACCTGCCAGCATACCGCCAAGCATTACAAAATCTGCACCAGCACCAAAAGCCTTTGCTATATCTCCTGGAGTGGTACATCCACCGTCACTTATGATCTGGCCACCTAGTCCGTGAGCTGCATCGGCACATTCTATAATAGCCGATAGTTGCGGGTATCCAACTCCTGTTTTAACTCGAGTCGTACATACCGATCCCGGGCCAATACCCACCTTTATAACATCAGATCCGGCTAATAATAACTCTTCAACCATTTCACCTGTCACAACATTGCCGGCAATAATGACTTTATCGGGATATTTTTCACGGGTTCGTTTTACAAAATTTACAAAGTTTTCCGAATAACCATTGGCAACATCAATACAGATAAATCGAAAGTGCGGATTAAAACTGAAAATGGATTCTAATTTTTCGGCATCAGCTTCACCGGTTCCTGTGCTTATGGCAATGTAATTCTCGATGCCTTCCGGAGCATTGGATGAGAAAACATTCCAGTCGGTGATGGAGTAGTGCTTATGAATAGCTGTAAATAGCTTTTTTGAGGCCAATGCCTTGGCCATTTCAAAAGTGCCCACTGTGTCCATATTTGCGGCCATTATGGGAATGCCATTCCAATTTGATTTACCGTGTAGAAATTTA
>JABDLA010000122.1 GCA_013001965.1 Flavobacteriaceae bacterium
TATTCCGGATAACGACCTTGTTTACAAGCGCTATTACAAATATTTGTATCCTTATCTTCATTCAAAGAACAAATGGAAATTGTTGAAATTATATCATCCATTTTTTAGAGCATTAGTAAAATTAAAAGGGAAAGTGCATGCAGTCTGACCACCCATTAGTAACAATCATACTGCCTGTTTATAATGGCGAAAAGACCTTAGGGCAAACCTTGGAAAGTTTGCTGGCTCAGACATTTACCAATTTCGAAATTCTAATAGGCATTGACGGGACAACGGATGATTCAAAGGCAATTGCTGAAAGTTATAGTGATAAACGCATCAAAATATTTGAAAATCCGGTTAATCTAGGCCTAGGTCCGAATGTCAATAAATTGATTGGAGAGGCCGATAGTCAGTCAAACTATCTGGCAATGGCCGAACAGGATGATATATATGTAAAAGAACGCCTGGGCTGGCAAGTGGATTATTTGAACACCAATAAAAATGTGGGCCTCATAACAGGTATTGCCGAGTTCATCAGTGATTTCAATCGTGTTCAATTTCCTGGAATTTTGGTAAAAGGCAACCAATTTCCACAAGGTGAAGATTTATTTAAATATTTATATATCAATCAGTTAAAGGTAGTAAATACCTGTATGATGTGGCGGAAGGATGTGCATATAAATAATCAATTGGAGTTCACAGACCGTTATCCGAATATGAACGTGGATTGGGATTATATTTTGCGCTTTTCGCTGGTTTCGGAAATTCACGGACTTCATAAGGTCCTGGTGTATATGAACCGGAAATTGGATAACCGTTCGGTGACTACCGATAAGTCGGTACAGTTTGAAACCTCACGGAAACTGCTGAATGATTTCAAGCATGAATTTCCGCAACTGGTAAGTCGAAGTACATATTCCAAAGCTTTAAAGGTACATCGGAAAATAGAATTGGGGCATAAATCGAAATTGGGAATTATCCTTTTCAGCCTGTATTATTTTGTGCGCTATTTTGACCCTTATTTCATAAAGTATATTGTTCTAAGAATTTCAAAGTATAGAAATAAATCCAACACATAATCAATTGATGACTGAGGCTCCTAAAATTAGTATTTGTGTGATTACTTATCAGCATGCTGACTTTATTGAAAAGTGTTTGGATAGTATTTTATCACAGAAGCTTAGCGTCCCCTATGAGATCATTTTAGGGGAGGACGGGAGTACCGATGGAACACGTGAAATTTGTCGGGCCTATGCCGAGAGGCATAAAGATAAGATCAAACTTCAATTGAGAGACAGAGACAGTTTAGCATCGCGTTCTGTTCTTCCCGGGAGATATAATTTCATCGAAACATTGAAAAGCGCCCAAGGTAAATATGTGGCGCTTTGTGATGGTGACGATTATTGGTCCGATCCTATGAAATTACAGGAACAATTTGATTTTCTGGAAAGCAATTCTGATTACATTTTAGTTGGACACAATTCGATGGTCAATGAAAACGGCCATGAGAAACCAAACCCCATAAAAACTATTCAGGGCGACTTCATTGACATTACAACCAAAGATCTCATCCAAAGAAACCCCTTTATCAATTCAATGGCAATGTTTAGAAACATTGATTTTGAAAATCTTTTTGATATTCTCAATAAATTCACGGTTGGTGACCGATCATTATTTACATTTTTATCCTTCAAAGGCAAATGCCGCTTTTATGCAAAGGCCGTTGGTTTTTACAGACAACATTCAAGCAGTACCACAAGCGGTAGCAGAGATCAATATAAAAAATACAAGAAAGACCTCATTAACAGACTGAATCATGCGTCCTATTGGAATGACTATAGTGGTCAAAAATTTGATCTTGAGAAAAATATTGAAGTGAATAAGAGAGCCCGGCAAATTTCAAATCTGGCCATGCGGAAATTCGATTTTAAAACGGCGGTTTATTACAGCCAATTTATAGAATTGAAGGATTTAAATAAGGGAAGTTCTAAATTAACCGTTTGGTTGCTTAAAATTATATATCGTTTAACACAGTATCTTTACTCTAAGAATTTCGGATATAGAATCGTGCGAATCACCTAAGCTTATGATGTTCATATTAACTCCTAATAATTTAAATCTGTGAAAATTGCCATCTTTTCGGGATCGATACCCAGTTCGATTTTTGTTGAGCACCTTATTCGGGCTGTTGCTAAAGAACATAGGGTGATGCTTTTTGGAGTGATCAATGAGAAAACAGATTACAACAGTACCAACATTAAATTATACAGGACACCGCATTCTCATGTGACTAATCTTTTGTTCACTGTATTTCGATCTTTAATTCTGCTATTAAAAAGACCAAAGCATTTTCTGATAATATTTAACGAATCGAGACGCTATCCTAATCTTTATGAGAAGTGGATCTGGTTTAGTAAATTCATTCCCATTGCTACTTATTCTCCTGATATTATTCATTTTCAGTGGGCGCGCGACCTTGATTTCTATTATTTTTTTAAAGAAAAATTGGGCTACAAAGTGATCCTTAGCCTAAGAGGAGCTCATATCAATTATACACCCATAATTGAACCCAGAATTGCCGATTTATATCGCCAAAGTTTTCCTCTTATTGATGGTTTTCATGCCGTTTCAAAAGCCATTGCTGTGGAGGCATCTAAATATGGTTTGGATATGAACAGGGTGAGTGTCATCAGGTCGGCATTGCAACCAGCAATAATTGAAAGCTATCAACCATTTAAGAAGAATGAAACGAAACCATTTAAAATAATTTCAATTGGTCGCTTCCATTGGATCAAGGGCATTAAATACGCTATTGATGCATGTAGAATTTTAAAAAATGAAGGCTTTGATTTCCAGTTCACCTATGTTGCCTCCAACGCTATTGATCAGGAAACACAATTTCAAATTGAACAATTGGATTTAAAGGACGAAATAAACATTCTTACGGCCCTTGACCAAAGTCAATTATTCAATCTGATAAGAGGGTCAGATGTATTATTATTGACGAGTTTGGCCGAAGGCATTGCCAATGTTGTCCTTGAAGCCATGGCGCTCGGAGTCCCGGTTATCTCAACAGATTGTGAAGGTATGAAGGAGGTGGTCATTCATAAGACCACTGGTTGGCTGGTACCAAAAAGAGATGCTGATGCAATTTCGAAGGCCATTCTGGAAGTGTCGCAAACGAGTGAAGCCGACCTGGAAAGCATAACCGTAAATGCCTATCAATTGGTTAAAAAAGAATTTGATGAAGCCGATAATCTTCAAAAATTCCATGCTTTATATCAACGCGTTTTGCGTGAATAAGCCGTGAATAAAAAATTTAATTTTTTGAAATTGGGACAACTAAAACAATATATTAGTGTATTGATTTTTTTATGGATTTGCGACTACCTATAATTCCTTCCAAACAAACTTTTGCACCAACAAAAGCGCCCCAGGAACTTCATTTAGAAGCCATATGTATTTTTGCTGCCATTGGTTTTTTTTTAGATCAGGATACTTATTATAAAGACAAAATTGTACTCTCACCTGGGTTCGATTATAGTCTTGATGAGAATGGGTTTGTAAACAAAGCAGAGCCTTTTTTCAATTGGTTTTATAAACCACAAGATGATTCTTTTGAATCGGTCATCGATCAATTTACGAATTTGTTTGAATCGATTATTGCTGAGCAAACGGCATCCAAAAAAGTGATCTTACCTTTATCTGGTGGCCTGGATAGCAGAACCCAGGCGGTCGCTTTGAAACAATTAGATCGACCGGTTTTTAGTTATAGTTATGATTTCGAGAACGGTTATGAAGAAACGAAGATCGCCGAAGCGATCGCAAAGGCGTCGCGGTTTGAATTTCAAGCCTTTAAAATCAAGAGTGGCTATTTATGGGATAAAATTGACAGCTTGTCACAACTCAATGGATGTTATTCCGATTTCACCAACCCGCGTCAAATGGCAATTTTTGAGGAGTATTCGGGTATGGGTGACGTATTTTCACTAGGACATTGGGGAGATGTATTATTTGATAATATGAACCTCCCTGACTTATCGCATGATGAACAACTAAAGGTCCTTAAGGAGAAATTAATAAAACGCGGCGGTTTGGAAATCGCATCCGATCTATGGAGGCATTGGGGACTGAAAGGCGATTTTCAAACCTATTTGTCTGAGCGCATTTCAACATTGATGAATACAATAAAAATAGATAACACCAACGCACGTTTACGAGCGTTCAAATCAAAATACTGGGCACCAAGATGGACCTCCATAAACCTGTCGGTTTTTGAAGCTCATGCACCGATCAGTCTTCCCTATTATGACGATCGCATGTGTAATTTTATATGTACAGTCCCCGAAAGATTCCTCCAAAACAGACAGATCCAACTAGAGTATGTCAAGAGAAGATCTCCGGACTTAGCAAAAATTTGCTGGCAAGACCATCGCCCCTATAATTTAAATAATTACAAATACAACCGAATTCCCTTTAATCTGCCCTACAGAATGAAAAACAAGCTCAAACGAATGTATAAAAAGAGTACGGGGTCGCCTTACGTTCAGCGAAACTGGGAACTTCAATTTAAGGGGAATTCGAATATAACTCATCTAAAGAAATACTTGTTTGAAAACGGACTGGATAATTGGGTGTCCAAAGATCTGATTCGATCTTATTTTAATGCATTTTTGAAAGAGGATTTGCAGCATGCTCATGCCATCAATATGTTATTGGTACTATCTAAATTTAATGAAAAAGAGGCCAATGGGTAAGCGTATAAAAATACTATATACAATCCCAAATTTCGATACAGCCGGAAGTGGGAAAGTGGTATATGACCTTGTCAAAGGATTGAATAGATCCATCTTTGAACCTGAGATATGCTGCTTCCATTCTAAGGGTAAATTTTACAGGGAAATTGAAAAACTCAACTTAAAAATACACCTGTTTCCATTTGCTACACCCTATAGGCCATTTATAACATTACCATTTAGAGTCCTTAAGATCCGACGGTTTTTTAAGAAAAATAGATTTGATATTATCCATTCCTGGCACTGGAGTTCAGATTTCACTGAACCTTTAGGTGCGCGCTTGGCCGGAATTCCATTTGTGTATACGAAAAAGGCCATGGGCTGGGGCAATAAGGCATGGATATGGCGATCAAAATTGAGTACAAAGATTATTGCCATAAATTCAGACATGATGAGTCAATTCTTTAAGACGATGACCCATAAAACCGTACAAATGCCATTAGGAGTTGATACCGAAGATTACAAACCCGGATTGGAAAGAGACCTTTCGCTTTCAAAATTACAATTGAACCAAGACGATTTTATTATTGTTTCTGTTGCAAACCTCGTCGCTGTAAAAGGCATTGAAATTCTTATAAAAGCTGTAAATGAATTGAATGATGCTGCTGTTAAAGTGCTCATTATTGGAAGCGATGACAATGAATATGGTGAGATGCTGAAGTCGACTTATCAGAGTGATTCTATTGAATTTCTGGGAAAAAAGGAAGATGTACGTCCTTATCTGGCATTGGCAGATGTCTTTGTCATACCAACAAAAGATGAAGGTAGAAAAGAAGGCATGCCCATAGCGCCACTTGAAGCCATGGCTTCCGGCCGTATTGTTTTAGGCTCAAGAATTTCAGGGATAAAAGATATTTTAGCACCATTTGAAAATTGTCTTTTTGAACCATCAAATACCAGGAAGTTATCTGAAAAGATTAAGCTTATTAAAGGAATGTCAATTTCAGAACGTGAAGCTTTGGCCAATGCCATGAGAGCACATGTTTTACAGAATTTATCCATTGAGAAATGCATCACTGACCACGAGGACTTATATAAAACACTTGTCGAACCTAAAAAAGCTCTAAATCAAAGTAAATAATGCTATTCAATTCCCTTGATTTCGCCATTTTTTTACCAATAGTCTTTTTGCTGTATTGGTTCGTTACCAAACATAACTTAAAGCTTCAAAATGCGTTGATCGTCATATCGAGTTATGTGTTTTATGGTTGGTGGGATTATCGGTTCTTATCATTGATCATATTCAGTACTTTGGTTGATTATATCGTCGGTTTGCAATTGAAAAAGGCAGATCGTAAGCCGAAACGACAACTATTGCTTTGGACGAGTATCCTGGTGAATATTGGATTCCTGGGATTCTTTAAATATTATAACTTTTTTGTCGATAACTTTATAGACGCCTTTTCCTTTTTTGGGAAGCAGATCCAACCCAATACACTGAATATTATATTACCGGTAGGTATCAGCTTTTATACCTTTCAAACCTTGAGTTATACCATAGATGTCTACCGGAAGAAACTTGAACCGACCAGGAATTTTATGGCCTTTGCCGCTTTTGTTAGTTTCTTCCCACAGTTGGTAGCAGGTCCAATTGAACGAGCGACAAACCTACTCCCGCAATTTTATAATAAACGTGCTTTTAATTACAACAAAGCAGTTGATGGCCTGCGTCAGATTTTATGGGGTCTTTTTAAAAAAATAGTTATTGCCGATAATTGTGCCTTTTTTGTCAATACCATCTTTGATGGCCATGGTGGTTATTCGGGTAGTACCTTATTGATAGGTGTCGTGTTTTTTGCATTTCAGATCTATGGGGATTTTTCGGGATATTCTGATATCGCCATTGGAACGGCGAGATTATTTGGATTTGACCTGAAACAAAATTTTGCATTTCCATATTTCTCGAGAGATATCGCTGAGTTTTGGAGACGCTGGCATATCTCGCTATCCACCTGGTTTAGAGATTATGTATATATACCCTTGGGTGGTTCGAGAGTGTCCAAGTTATTACAGATACGCAATGTGCTGATCATTTTTCTGGTGAGTGGTTTCTGGCATGGTGCCAATTGGACCTTTATTGTATGGGGCCTGCTTAACGGGCTTTATTTTTTACCCTTGATGTTGATGAAACGTAACCGAAAACATTTGGAAGTCGTAGCTAATAACTCGGTATTGCCCAGTATTAGGGAATTGATTGCGATGTTGATCACCTTCGGAATTACAGTTTTCGCATGGATTTTCTTTAGAGCCGAAAGTATCTCCCAGGCCTTTAGCTATATAAAAGGCATGCTTGAGAAATCCTTGTTTTCCATTCCCGAGGTAAGGCCTACCTTTTTAATACTATTGATTGGAATTTTTATTGTGATCGAATGGATGGGTAGACGAAACCTATACGCAATTGAAAAATTGTGGCTCAGCTATCCAAAACCTTTACGATTAGGAATTTACTATGTCATTGCAATTGTCATTTTTTTATATGGCGGCAAAGAACAAGAATTTATATATTTTCAATTCTAAAAAATGAAACGATTTATCACACATACGGTTATATTTAGTTTTGCATTTTTTATAGGTGTTTTTCTTCTTATTCTTTTAGCCGATGGCTCGGCCGATGAGTCCTATGAAAAATTCTCTTCGCCAAAACAAAGCGCCTTGATCGTTGGCTCGTCCAGGGCAGGGCAGGGGCTTATTCCTGAAATTCTGAATAGTACACTAGATGAGCATTCTTTTTATAATTACGCCTTTTCGATAAGAAATACACCCTACGGAGAACCCTATTACCGAAGTATAAAGAAGAAATTGGATCCTGAAACAAACAATAGCGGGTTTATCATATGTGTAACACCATGGACGATTTCAGCCACTACGGAAGACCCTGAAGATAGTCTTAATTATAGGGAACTTGGATCCGCTATAGACCGAACGCATTTTGTATCAATGGATCCCAATATCGAATATATTATTGAATCGTACCAGCAGAAAAACATGAATTTTATTCTGAAGAAATTCAAAAAAGGTGATTATCAGACATTTTTTGTACATGATGATGGCTGGCTAGAAGTGGTGATAGAATCCGATATGATCTCAACCAAAGAACGAACAGATAATAAGGTGAATTCATATCGGAAAAAGCAAAAAAACGAATACACAGGCGTTTCACAGCACCGGCTAAAGTATTTAGAAAGAATTATTGAACTATTAGTTCCAAAAGGAAGGGTCTATCTGCTGAGAATTCCAATCAATGATGACATGTATGAAATTGAAAATTTATTGGATCCGCAATTTGACGAACGGATGTCTGCAATAGCAAAAAAATATAATATTCACTATATAAATGAAATGGATACTCGTGCGGAATATGACTATACTGATGGGCATCACCTGACCATCGAATCATCGAAACGATTTTCAAAAAAAATAGCAGATCAGATCAAGGCATTTGATATTGAATGACAGATTAATACAACAAAGAACAATTAGAATAGAATGAAACGCATTTGGCGCTTTATATCGGGATTATTTCAAATGAGATTAGATACGTCTAAGCGTATTTATGGGCTGGATATCCTGCGTGCTCTTGCCATTTTATTCGTTGTAATTGGTCATGGGATCAAGATTTTGCCGCCCGGAAATTTTGTACGTAATATTTCCATGTATTTGGACTTCGATGGCGTTTCGGTATTTTTTGTGCTTAGCGGCTTTTTGATTGGTGGCATTTTAATCAAAATTGTTGAAAATAATAAGGCCAACTTCAAGACACTTTGGAATTTCTGGCTAAGACGCTGGCTGCGTACCTTGCCCAATTATTTTTTCGTATTGATCCTCTTGGTGTTTATCCTACCACTTTTATTTACAGGCAATATTGAAGACAGTCTGTGGGCCAAATTCAAATATGCCTTATTCATTCAGAATTTCTATACCGAACATCCATACTTTTTTCCAGAAGCCTGGAGTTTATCGATCGAAGAATGGTTCTATTTGCTCATACCTATTTTTATTTTCATATTGATCGGCCTATGTAAGATCAAACCAAAATGGTCCATTTTAATAGTGAGCGTTTCCATACTTTGTTTTGTTACCTTTTTTAGATATTATAGATTTATGGATCTTCCTGAATTATCTAAAAAGGAATGGGACCTGCTATTTAGAAAACAAGTGATCACTCGATTGGATAGCTTGATGTTCGGCATTATCGGGTCTTATTTGGCCTTTTATTTCAAAGCTACCTGGGTGAAGCATAAAAAAGTATTGCTTGTATTGGGAGTCCTTATTTTCTGCCTTGAAAAATACATGCACCATTTCATGGGACATATAGGTTATGGTTTTTATATGTCGGTATTTTCGTTTAGTGTAGTTTCATTAGCCACTTTGATGGTTATTCCATTTTTAAGCGAATACAAAACCGGAAGGGGTTATCTTTTTAAAGTCTTCACCATAATTAGCCTGATCTCCTATTCGATGTATCTCATTAATTTGACAGTTGTTCAGGAATATCTATTGACCCTATTTCCTGAAGATTTAAAAAGACTATCTTATCTAAGATACCTGAGTTTCTGGGCCATAGTCATTTATGGTTCCATTCTTATGTATAAATATGTTGAACAACCGTTTATGCGGTTACGAAACCGGATCACAAAATGAGAATAGGTCTAGTATTATCAAAAACGCCATCCTATTCAGAGACCTTTTTTATCTCGAAAATAGAAGGTCTTTTAACATACGGGCATGACGTTGTCTTGTTTGTTCAAAAAAAAGACCCAAGTTTTTCTCTTTGCCCGGTGAACCTGGCGCCTAAAGTTTATAAGAAAAATAAATTATTGCAGCTCTTCAAATCCATTCTTGTTTTTCTGACATTGTTCATCAGCAGACCAAAGCGGCTCCAAAAATTTATAAAGCTGGAAAAACAGCAGCAACGTTCGACACTGCAAATTTTAAAAAACTGTTATAACAATTCTCATATATTAAAAGATAATCTGGACTGTTTGCATTTTGGTTTTGCAACTATGGCCATACAAAGTGAAAATGTTGCTGCAGCGATGAATTCAAAAATGGCGGTCAGCCTGAGAGGATATGATGTTGATATTTATCCACTCCAAAACAAAGGCTGTTATGAGTTGCTTTGGGAAAAAGTGGATAAGGTGCATGCCATTTCTAATTATACCTTAAACAAAGGAATTGCCCTTGGATTATCGGCCAAAAAACTCTCATCAATAATCACACCCGCTGTAGATATAAGTGATTTTAAGTATAAGCATACAGAGCCGCAAGAAGTGCCACACTTCCTGACCATTGGAAGATTGCATTGGATCAAAGGGCATGCCTATGTTCTTGAAGCACTCTCTAAAATTAATAATATGGGGATTGCATTTGATTATTCTATTATTGGATCAGGGCGAGAGCTCGGTTATCTCAGGTATTTGATCTATCAGTTGGGCCTGGAAGAACGCGTCAATTTAATTGGAGAGGTCAGGCATGATAATATCAAGGATTACTTCAAAAGATCAGACTTTTATATTCAATACAGTCTTTCCGAAGGATTTTGTAATGCCGTCTTGGAAGCACAGGCCATGGGTCTGTTTTGTATGGTTTCCGATGGTGGCGCGCTACCTGAAAACGTGATCGATCGAAAAACCGGCTGGGTGATTCCAAAAAGAAATGTAAAGGCACTCGTAAATTCTATCACAGAAGTTTTAAATTTACCCGAAGCGAAAAAAAATGAAATTAAAATGGCTGCCATTAAACGGGTTTCAGATCATTTTAATATGGAAGATTATCATAAAAAATTCGATTCTTTTTATAGCTGATGAACATAAAACGTGCCTTACGTCATCCCGGTCCCTATGTCAAAATCGCATCCGAACGATTTCGAAATTTCTTGAGATCCCATCTCTACAAAGGCAAAGCAGTCCATTGTCAGATATGCGAATGGAAAGGCAAAAAGTTCTTTAATGGGAAATGCCCCAAATGTGGCTCATTGGCTCGAACCAGATTAATTCCGTTTGCTTTGGAACACTTTAAATTGGTGCGTCCGGAGATAAAAATTTTACATATCGCCCCCAATTTAAACGAGTATGATTTTATTAGAAGAACCATAAACGACAGCGTAGCCTATGATCGTTTAAATATAAGGTCTGTTCCCCATATCAATATTGTTCAGGACATTACCAATACCGATCTCAAGAGCGAATCTTATGACCTTGCTATGGCCTGGCATGTTCTGGAACATATTAAAGAGGATAGAAAGGCAATTGCAGAGGTGAAAAGATTGCTAAAGCCTGGAGGACATTTTTTAGTCAGTGTTCCTATATTTCCTTTAGAAAGCCCTGCAACATTTGAAGATGATAGTATTCCTTATGAAAAATACGAAGAGATGCATGGCCATTATGATCATTGCAGAAGTTGCGGACTCGACTACTATCAACGATTTGAAGATGCAGGTTATTCAACACGAACCTTGATGATTAAGGATATCGGTGAACAGATTAAAAGTAAATACGGATTATTTGAGCATCATGTCGTATGGTGTTTTGATACATAAAAACTAGTGATTTTTAAATTTTTAAAATACCTGCAACCCGTTCATTATTTTTCATTAAAACGAAATAATGCAAGCAGTATCTTCCCCCAAACCGATGATCTTGATGGGAATATCAAACAGCAATTACACACTGATAGCCGCTACCGATCTGAGCTGGCGATTCAGTACGACCTGTCCTGGCAAGCTGTTCAAAAAGGGTATATTGGTGATGCCAGGACTATCGAAACATTTGAACAGCTCTCAGTTTATGATAATTATGTTTTCATTCGTAAATATTTCCATAAGGCCTGGGTTTTTTATGTATTCATACTGAGAATTTTAAGTTTCAGAAATCCCTGGAGGGAATTCAATTCATGGTTTGGCACAAGATCGATTAAGCAAAACACCAATTTGAAGGATCCGATTGCATATCCAAATTGGAATAACTTTAAATCTTCACTTGTTTCACAAAATCCTAAGGTATGCGTTATCATTCCAACCCTAAACCGTTATCCTTATTTGAAGGATGTTCTTAAGGATCTGGAAGCACAAGACTATCCAAATTTCGAAATTATTGTTGTTGATCAGTCTGAACCTTTTGAAGAGTCATTTTATAAAAATTATAGTTTGGATCTAAGGGTTGAGAAGCAGGAGGAAAAAGCGCTATGGCTGGCCAGAAATAATGCAATCAAATGGTCGGCATCAGAATATTTGTTGTTTTTTGATGATGACAGCAGGGTCGAAGCGAATTGGATACGAATGCATTTGAAGGCATTGGATTTTTTTAATGCCGATCTCTCTTCAGGCGTATCGATCTCAAAAATAGGTGATGAAACTCCCGCAAATTATGCCTACTTCAGAATTAGTGATCAATTGGATACGGGGAATGTTATGATTAAAAAATCGGTTTTTGAAAAGATCGGACTATTTGATCGGCAATTTGAGAAACAGCGTATGGGTGATGGTGAGTTCGGGATGCGGGCCTATAAACATGGCTTTCTTAATGTTTCCAATCCGCACGCCAAACGTATTCATCTTAAGGTTGATTCAGGTGGATTACGTGAAATGGCGAGTTGGGATGCCTTCCGAACAAAGAAATGGTTTGCACCAAGACCTATTCCAAGTGTTCTGTATTTTTTCAGATCTTATTTTGGAAATCCAGCCTCAAAATTGGCATTGATGAGATCGATCCCAATGTCTATTATGCCGTATCAGTTCAAAAAGAATAAATGGTTAAAAATACTCGGAGCCTTGGTTTCTATACTTATCTTTCCTATTATTCTGATTCAGGTCATGAGATCATGGCATCTGGCATCAAAAAAACTTGATGAGGGCCCTTTAATTGAAAATTTGATTTGAAAAACAGTCCAAAACATATCCTACTCGTCACTTCAGAATTTCCGCCTTTACCGGGAGGTATTGGAAACCATGCATTAAATCTTGCCTCCTTTCTATCGAAAAATAATTATGAGGTAGAGGTACTGGCAGATCAACGTACGACCAATTCGGAAGAATCAGATTTTGACGCTACTCAGAATTTTAAAATACATCGAATTCCATTAACAAAAATTCGATTCTTCATGTATTTGAGCCGGATATGGGTAATCTTTCAACTCATTAGATCAAAAGATGTCGTTTTAGCATCGGGTAAATTTCCACTTTGGTTAGTGGCTTTTTCCAGTTTATTTTTTAATAAGAAATTTATCGCTGTAATTCATGGAAGTGAGGTTAATTTCCAGACCGCTATGTTGAGAAGATCGATCAATTGGTCATTAAAACGCTTTTCTAATGTCATTGCAGTTTCAAATTTTACAAAGGGATTGGTAGATCATCTTAATTTAAAGTCTGTTGAAGTTATACCTAACGGATTTAATACTTCCGATTGGAGTAAGGGCACGAACCATAAAAGGAATCTGGAGGGTCATCCTAAATTGATTACGGTTGGCAATGTTACGCAACGCAAGGGACAATTAAATGTGATCAGGCAACTTCCGGAAGTCATAAAGATCTATCCTGAATTGCATTATCATATGGTTGGGTTACCAACTGAAAAAGATGAATTTCTGAAACATGCCCAATATTTGAAGGTAGAAGATCATATTAGTTTTCACGGTAGGGTTAAACATGAAGACCTGAGGGATTTTTTAACGGCTTCAGATATCTTTGTCATGCTCAGCAGTCCAACCTCTTCCGGAGATGTTGAAGGATTTGGGATAGCTGTTTTGGAAGCAAATTATCTGGGTTTACCTGCCATAGGCGCATTAGGTTGTGGCATAGAGGATGCTATCGATGATTATTCCTCAGGAATATTGATCGAACATGATGACACCGGTCAATTTCTTAATGCTATAAATGCAATAATTGGGAATAAGACGAAGTTTTCTAATAATGCCATCGATTGGGCTGAAAGACATGGCTGGGGTAAGATTATTAAAAAATATATTGACGTCATAGAAACAGAGTGAAATTAGCCATCATATCACATACCGAACATTATTTAACTGAGGACGGAGTCATTGTGGGCTGGGGTCCGACTGTAAATGAGATTAATCACCTTCTTGAAGTTTATGATGAGATTACACATTTAGCCATGTTGTATAAGGGTGATCCACCACAAAGTGCGCATCCATATAAATCTGATAAAATAACATTCGTTCCAATTCCGGCTGTCGGGGGAAAATCATTTTTGAGTAAACTGAATATTATTTGGAATGCCCCTCAAACCCTAATGCTTATATCTAAACATTTAAAAACGGCAAATAACTTCCAATTTCGGGCGCCTACAGGAATAGGCGTTTATCTTATTCCTTATTTGATTCTATTCTCAAAGAAAAAAGGCTGGTTTAAATATGCCGGAAATTGGAATCAAAAAAATGCACCGATAGGTTATGGCTTACAACGTTGGTTTTTAAAGCATCAGAAAAGAACAGTTACCATTAATGGTAGCTGGGAGGGTCAACCGAAGCATTGCTTAACATTTGAGAACCCTTGTCTGACAGCGCAAGACCTTTCTGAAGGGGAATTTGTTGTTTCAAATAAAAGATTAAACCTTAAATTAAGCTTTTGTTTTGTTGGTCGATTGGAACGTGAAAAGGGCGTAGAACGCATAATAAAAGCGTTTTCGGCTTTGACTATAGAGGAAAAGGAAAAGATTGATCAGGTTTATTTTGTTGGAGATGGGAATGAAGCGGACTATTTTAAGGACATTGCCGCACAGTCAGGAATTCGTTTTAATTTTAAAGGGTATTTATCTCGAAATTCGGTTTTTGATATTTATAAACGATCGCACTTTTTCTTATTGCCAAGCCTTGCTTCTGAAGGGTTCCCAAAGGTCATTGCTGAAGCGATGAATTTTGGATGTGTTCCAATTGTCTCAAATGTTTCGGCTATTACCCAATATGTGACTGATGGCATTAATGGATACGTAGTCGATCCGGTTACGATTGAAAATCTTAGTAATCACTTGCGATTAGTGATATCGATTAAAAAGGAAGCATATCGTGAACTCATCAGTTCTAATAATATGGTTCAAAAGTTTTCATATGGGTATTACAATCATAGGATAAAGAATGATATATTTA
>JABDLA010000148.1 GCA_013001965.1 Flavobacteriaceae bacterium
AATTCAGATATCACCCATGATAATGACCATATCATTCTTTCCGACAGGAAAATAACCCTTTTAAATGAAAGCCATCCCGGAGATATCGATTGGAATCCTTACCGCATAGATGTCCTGTTAGAATCTACCGGAAGGTTTCGCAGCAAGGAAGATTTGGCCTTGCATTTAAAGAATGGCGCTGGAAAAGTGATCTTATCGGTACCATCTGAAGATGATAGTATAAAAACAGTGGTTATCGGTGTCAATGATGATATTCTTGATGGATCGGAGCGCATCATCTCAAATGCCTCCTGCACCACAAACAATGCAGCGCCTATGATCAAGATCCTCGATGAGCTTTGTAGTATAGAACAAGCATATATAACAACGGTGCACTCGTATACAACCGACCAAAGTTTACATGATCAGCCGCATCGTGATTTAAGACGGGCCAGAGCAGCCGGTCAGTCCATTGTTCCTACTACAACAGGTGCCGCAAAGGCACTTACGAAGATTTTTCCTGAACTGGCACATGCTATTGGTGGATGCGGAATCCGGGTTCCTGTGGCCAATGGGTCTTTGACTGATATTACCCTAAATGTTAAGGAAGAAATCAGTGTCGAAGACATTAATAAAGCATTTAAAACAGCTTCAGAAACGACTTTTAAGGGTATTTTACAGTATACTGAAGACCCTATTGTGTCTATCGATATTGTGGGAAATAAGCATTCCTGCATTTTTGACGCGGAAATGACCTCTGTAATCGGGAATATGGTCAAAATTATTGGATGGTACGACAATGAATCAGGATATTCAAGTCGAATTATTGACCTTATTCGCAAAATTTCCTGATTAGAATTTTAACATTTAAATTTAGATTTTTACCAAAAAAGTGCATTTTATCGAACATTTTGTTATATTTGTCGATAAAATCGACTTAAAATGTCCCGAATCAAATATTATATATTTGTATTTTTTGTCTTAATCTCAATCTCTATTTATCCTCAAAATTCATATGAGGGGGATAATGTGTTAGAAAAGAATGAGATAGATGTTGCTGTTTATAATGCCGAACAGGAAAGTCAAAGGGGCAACTACTACGAGGCCATCAAGATTTTAAATCAAACTCTTCTTATTGCTGAAAAGATAGACGATCCAATAGAAAAAGGTAAGATTCTATCAAAATTGGCCAAAGTACAATATAGCGCTGATGAAATAAAGGAGGCTAAAATCAACATAACCAAGGCTATAAATGTTCAGGCCAGTAATGAGGATAAGGTCAATCTTGCGGTTTCCAGGTATACTTATGGACTCATTTATCTTGGTGAGAACGATTTTAATAATGCTTTGGACTATTTTAAGTCCTCCAAAACCATTTTTGAGGAGGAACAACTTAATGAACTTATTGCAGAAGTAACCTTAAGCGAAGCTAAAGCCAATATTGGATTACAAAATTTACCGGTTGCCAATGCACTGCTGGACAAAACCATTATTCTTTCAACCAAATATGAGATTCCTTTAATTCAAAGTGCCGCCTTCATCAATAGTGGTAAGGTTGCACTGATGCAAGAGAAATTTGATCGTGCTCTGGCACAAACAACAAAAGGGTCAAATTTGGCCAGGGAACAAAATGCCCTTGAGTTACTAGCCGAAAGTTATCTGGTTTTAAGCGAAATTTATACGAAAACAGAGCAACATGAATTAGCTGCCTCTAATCTACGTGACTATATAAAATTGAACGAGTCGATTTTAGCGATAAAACGGGAAAACCTTTCCCCTGAAAATCGCTTGCAATTCATGCTTGATGATAAAGACGCATTTATTCAGCAACAGGCAGAAGAGCTCGAACAGAAAAATGAGGCTACAAGTTTGAACAAATTAACGACGATATTGAGTGTGGCTCTTATAACTATTTTATCCTTGCTTACACTTTCACTTTACAAGAACAACAACATTAGGTTAAAGACCAATAATATGTTGTACAAGAAAAATGAAGAGTTATTGACCGAAAAAGAACGGGCTGAAATTGCCGCAAAGACCAAGGCCAATTTCCTTTCGACCGTTACCCATGAGCTTCGAACACCGCTTTATGCTGTTACTGGTTTGACCAATATGTTGCTGGAGGAGGATCCAAAACCCGAACAAATGCAGCACTTGAAATCGCTTAAATTCTCAGGGGACTATCTGCTTACATTTATCAACGATATTCTTCAAATCAATAAGATCGAGGCCAATAAAGTTGAGCTGGATCCGGAGATATTTAACCTTAAAAATAAGGTTGAAAATGTGATCGCAGCACTTAATAATTCGGCTATCGATAATAATATTACAATTCATTTTGAATATGATAAAAATCTTCCGGAGGTATTTAACGGAGATCAACTAAAAATATCTCAGATTCTGATAAACCTTATCGGTAACTCTATCAAGTTTACCAAAGATGGTGACATTTGGGTACGTGTTTCACGTATCGGGAAAAGCAAAAACACATACAATGTCAAGTTAGAAGTTGAGGACAACGGGATTGGTATCAGTGAAGAAAAGCAACAAAATATGTTTGAGAGTTTCTCTCAAGGGTCTGTTCAAATCAATAGAAAATATGGAGGTACTGGTCTCGGACTTTCCATTGTAAAAGGACTGATCGATATTCTTCATGGAAAGATCAATATGACGAGCAAGCTTGGTGAAGGAACAAATTTCAATGTTGAAATTCCTTTGGAAGAAACCAAAGAAGCCGTCAAGGTAAGCAATAATGATTTTGGTAAAAAACTTAATAAATTAGACTTAAGCAACGTGAAAATTTTAGTGGTAGAAGACAACAAAATTAATCAAATGATCACCCAAAAGATTCTAAACAAAATGAATCTTTCTTCAGAGATCGTTGATAACGGTGAAGACGCCGTTGAACTGGTAAGGGCAAATTCCTATGACGTGGTATTGATGGATATTCATATGCCGGGCATTAGCGGATTGGAAGCAACTAAACGCATTCGAAGTTTCGATAAAGAACAAACCATATTCGCACTTACAGCGGTTACTTTAGAGGATAAAATGCAAGAATTTGATGAAGCAGGATTTGATGATATTATCTCCAAACCCTTTAAGCAGGAAGATTTCGAAAAGAAATTGTTCAATGCTTTATCAAAGAATGTGCAGAAATCGGCCTCAGCCTAAGACCCAATAAAGGTGCGTATCAATGACTCAAATTCATCACCTTTATCTAGCTTTGTTTCTATGGGCAAATAAAATAAGTGATCTTTTTGAATGGCATCTTTTAATCGCACATAGTCCTTTTCGGTAGTAAGTACTATAGGTTTAGCCCCGATCATTTCCAATTCTTTTTCTGAAAAAATATGATGATCATTAAACTCGAGATGGTCAAAATTAAGATCCAATCCTTTGAGGTGATCCAATAAAGGCCTGGGATTCGCTATGCCTGTCACCAATGTAAAATCCATGGCTTTTAAATCATAAATGGAACGCTCGGTATTGCGTCCATAGATAAAGTCGGAATATGAAATACGGCTAAAAAACAATTGTTGATGCGGTCGTACCCTTAATTTTTTCCGGAGTTGCTCCTTTTCATTTGTTTTTAATGATTTCGGACATTTGGTGACTATGATGATATGAGCACGTTTAGCACCGGATCCAGGCTCTCTCAAATTTCCGGTTGGGAGTAGCATATCATCAACATATAATTCATCGTAGGTCGTTAGTAGAATATTAAGGCCTGCTTTTACTTTTCGGTGTTGAAACGCGTCATCCAATAAAATAACTTCTGGCGAATCGGATTTAGATAATAGAGATGCTATTCCGCGTCTTCTATTCCCGTCTACACTTACAGTGATCGATTTAAATTTGGAATAAAATTGAAATGGTTCATCCCCCAGTGTTTCCGCAGAGGACCCTTCGCCAGCCAATTGAAAGCCTGTGGATTTGCGTTTATATCCTCTGCTTAAGGTTGCCACTTTGTAATCGTTTTGGATCAAGCGAATGATATATTCAATCATTGGTGTTTTACCGGTTCCTCCAACGCTCAAGTTTCCAACACAAATAATTGGGAGATCATAGGATCTGGAAGCGATGATACCGAGATCGTATAGAACATTTCTAACCCAGATAATGATAAAATAAATAGGTACAACAATAATCAATATGTTTCTCAGGAATTTCACTTCAACGAAAGTAATTATTTATATTTGAACAAACACAAATTTATGATTGTTCAGGATGTTATTGATCATTTAGAAGACTTATCACCACTCTCCTATGCCGAAGATTTTGATAATGTAGGCTTGCTCGTAGGCAATAAATTTAATGCAGTGAAAGGCATTTTAGTCACCCTCGATACGCTCGAATCTGTGGTTGATGAAGCTATAGACAATGATTGTAATCTTATCGTGAGTTTTCACCCAATACTATTTAAAGGATTAAAACAACTCACCGGAAAGACTTATGTTGAACGGGTTGTCATGAAAGCCATTAAACATGAGATCTCCATTTTTGCGATTCATACGGCCCTTGACAATGCCCTTCAAGGTGTGAACCACATGATCTGTGAAAAATTGGGATTGATCAATACCAAAATATTGATCCCTCAAGCCGGAACGATTAAGAAATTAACCACTTATGTCCCCAAAAAGGAAGCTGATGTATTACGGGAGGCACTTTTTAAGGCCGGAGCCGGAAACATTGGGAATTATTCCAATTGCAGTTTCAGCAGTGAAGGGCTTGGCAGTTTCAAACCTAACGAAGATGCGAATCCGTCCATTGGCAGCAAAGGTGAATTACATTTTGAAGAGGAAGTAAAATTAAGCATGACCTTTGCCAAACATTTGGAATCTAAAATACTTCAAACATTATTCAAAACACATTCTTACGACGAAGTGGCCTATGAAATTACGAACCTCGATAATAAAAACCAGAATATCGGTATGGGCATGATAGGTGAATTAGAATCGGAGATGGATGCCATGTCCTTTCTGAATCAGGTCAAGGACCAAATGAAAAGTTCATGTGTAAGGCATTCGGAAGCATTGCAGAAACCCGTTAAAAAAGTTGCTGTTCTGGGAGGATCTGGAAGTTTCGCTATTGAAGCCGCCAAAGCTGCAGAAGTAGACGCTTTTATTACAGCCGACCTGAAATATCATGATTTTTTTGCCGCAGATAATAGCATCTTGTTGGCCGACATTGGTCATTACGAAAGTGAGCAGTACACAAAAAATCTTTTGGTAGCGTATCTTACAAAAAAAATTCCTAATTTTGCAATCATTTTATCACAGACAAATACCAATCCTGTAAAGTATTTATAAGCATGGCGAAAAAGAAAGAAATTACTGTTGAAGAACGATTAAGAGCATTATATGACTTACAATTGATCGATTCAAGAGTTGATGAAATTAGAAATGTAAGAGGTGAATTACCTTTGGAAGTGCGTGATCTCGAAGATGAGGTTGAAGGATTAAATACAAGACTTCAGAAATTAAATGAAAGCCTATCCGACCTGGATGAGCAAATTAAATCAAAAAAGAATTTAATCGAAGAAGCCAAGGCCTTGATAAAGAAATATTCTGAGCAACAAAAAAATGTCAGGAATAACAGAGAATTCAATTCATTAACCAAAGAGGTTGAATATCAGGAACTTGAAATTCAGCTGGCTGAAAAACATATCAAAGAATTTAAGGCGCTCATCGAACAGAAGAATGAAGTTATTACAGAAACCAAAGAACGATGTAAAGAGCGTGAAGAGCATTTAAAGCATAAAAAAGGTGAGCTTGATGCCATACTGGCCGAAACAGAAAAAGAAGAAAAGGCGCTGATCAAAAAATCGAATGACTATAAGAAATTAATAGAAGAACGATTGGTTGCAGCCTACAGCAGAATACGAGAAAATGTAAAAAACGGCCTGGCGGTTGTCCCGATTGAAAGAGGTGCCTCAGGCGGATCATTTTTTACTATTCCTCCACAAGTTCAAATGGAAATTGCTGCACGCAAAAAAATTATTACCGATGAGCATAGCGGACGAATTCTCGTAGATGCCCAATTGGCTGAAGAACAAAAAACAAAAATGGAAAAGCTTTTTGCAAAGCTTTAAGATCCAAAAATCATATAGTAATGAAAGCCTCTGTTTGAACAGGGGCTTTTTTATGATATTATTTTAATAAAAAAAATTAAGGTTTTATATTTTTAACCGTCTATTAAAAAGAAAATTATAAACGATGAGAAAATTACTTCCAATTTTTGTTATAAGCCTACTATTTAGCTGTCAAAATACAGCGCAAACCAATGACCGGCAGCTGGAGGTCATCAATGCCGATCCGGTAGTTGTTCCGCTTCAAAATGGAAAAGCGAGAGCATATTTTGCCAGTGGCTGTTTTTGGTGTGTTGAAGCTGTTTATGAGAGCGTTAAAGGCGTTGAAGAATCCATAAGTGGGTATTCCGGCGGTTTTACCGAAAATCCTACCTATGAATTGAGCAATACCGGAAGAACCGGCCATGCTGAAGCAGTCGAGATCATTTATGACCCTGATGTTGTTGACTTTGCCACCCTTGTTGATGTGTATTTTGGATCTCAAGACCCCACTCAAGTCAATGGGCAGGGTCCGGATAGAGGATCACAATACCGTTCTATTATTTTTTATCAGGATGAAGAACAGAAGCAGATCATTTTAAAAAAGAAAGCCGAATTAGCGAAAAAATTGGATGCTGACATTGCCGCGGAAGTTTATCCTTTTCAGAAGTTTTGGGTAGGAGAAGATTACCATCAGAATTATGAAAGACTTCACCCAAACAGCAGCTATATCAGAAATGTATCCATTCCAAGACTGAACCGTTTTAAGAAGAAATTTCCGCATCTTCTCAAGGACGATCACTAAGTCGTTACATGTAGCCTTATCTATTAAACAGATAAAATGTATTTTTGATAAAAATTTAGTTTATGAAAAATGTCATTTTATATCTGTTTCTTATTGTTATGCTGTCTTCTTGTAAATCTGAAAACAAAGTTGAAGGCACTACCATATTGGCAGATCAGGAATTATCTACAGCTCAAAAAATAGCTAATGCCCATGGATTTCATCACTGGAAGAACGTAAAAACATTTGAGTTTACATTTGGTGGAAAAATGGAAGATCCATCTAGCGGTCGTTCATGGACATGGCATCCAAAATCTGAAGATGTCACACTTAAAACCTCAAATGATACAATTACTTATAATCGACGATCTATGGATAGCAGTGCCCTAAGAGCAGATCGGGCTTTTATTAATGATAAATTCTGGGCACTTATTCCGTTTCAATTGGTATGGGATGAGGGATTGACCTTTTCAGAAAAAGAAACTGCCATCTCACCTATTAAGCAAAAAGAATATTCAAAAATTACCATCACCTATGCTAATGATGTGGGTTATACGCCGGGTGATGCATATGACTTATATTTTGACGACGATCATATTATAAGAGAATGGAATTTCCGGAAATCAAATGACAGCGTACCAACACTATCCAATACCTTCGAAAACTACCAGGATTTTAATGGTTTAAAAATTGCCTTAAGTCACAAAAGAAATAAGGATGACTGGAATCTATTAATCCGTAACGTTAAGGTCGTTTTAGACGATTAATTTGATGGGTTTTGAGGACTATTATTGTTTCAAATTTTGCTATTTTTGAGTACAATCAAAACAGCATACACATTGTCTGAATACCAACTCGGTTTAGATTACCCACGTTCACAGGATCAACAAGACGAATTAGCACAATACAGGAATCGGTTTCATTTACCCAAGGACGAAAAGGGGAACGAACTCATTTATTTTTGTGGAAATTCTCTGGGGCTGCAGCCGCGATCGACCAAATCCTATATCGATCAGGAATTGGAAGACTGGGCAAATCTGGGTGTAGAAGGACATTTGGAAGCTAAAAATCCCTGGCTGCCTTATCACGAATTTCTCACCGAAAGCATGTCAAAACTGGTTGGTGCCAAACCCATTGAGGTCGTTGTCATGAATACGCTTACCGCGAATTTGCATTTTATGATGGTCTCTTTTTACCAACCAACTGCAAAGCGCTATAAAATCCTCATTGAAAGTGATGCTTTCCCATCTGATAAATATGCTGTAGAGTCCCAACTTCGGCATCATGGTTTCGATGACAAAGATGGACTAATTCTTTGGAAACCACCTGAAGGCGAAGAATTACTCAAATATGAAGACCTGGAGGCTCTCCTTGATCGATCAGGACATGAGATCGCTCTTATTTTAATAGGGAATGTAAATTATTATACCGGTCAGTACTTTGATATGAAGCGTATAACCGCACTTGGTCATCGCTATGGATGTGTCGTTGGCTTCGATTGTGCACATGGTGCAGGAAACGTCCAATTGAATTTACACGACTCAAATGCCGATTTTGCGATTTGGTGTTCTTATAAATATTTGAATTCGGGTCCCGGAAGTTTAGCAGGATGCTTCGTTCATGAAAGACATGCGCATAATCGAGATCTGAATCGATTCACTGGTTGGTGGAGCCATAATAAGGAAACCCGTTTTAATATGCGTCATGAATTCGATCTTCTCCCAGGTGCCGAAGGATGGCAGTTAAGCAATCCGCCAATATTGTCGATGGCTGCAATTAAAGCAAGCCTTGACATTTTCAATGAGGCAGGTATAGAAAAGCTCTGTAAAAAATCTAAAAAACTGACGGGATATTTTGAATTCTTATTAAATCAGTTGAATGATGATCGTATCCGTATTATTACTCCCGAAAATCCTGATGAGCGCGGTTGTCAGCTTTCCATTCAGGTAAAGAATGCCGATAAGCAATTGCATAATGAGTTAACACTGGCTGGTGTTATCAGTGACTGGCGGGAACCCGATGTTATTCGCTGTGCTCCTGTCCCACTCTATAATTCATTTGAAGATGTATTTCAAATGGTTGAACGCTTAAAAAACGTATTAAATGCCTCATAATAAACAGAATATACTCATTATTGGAGCCGGACTTTGCGGGTCATTGCTGGCCCTTCGAATGGCACAACGGGGATACAATGTTGCCGTTTACGAGAAACGGCCTGATCTTCGAAAAGTGGATATAAGTGCCGGGCGATCGATTAATCTCGCTTTTTCAGATCGCGGTATTAAGGCTATGAAAATGGTCGGCCTCCAGGATAAAGTAAAACCTCTTTGCATTCCAATGAACGGTCGCATGCTTCATGACCGTGAAGGAAATACCATATTGTCAAATTATAGCGGACGTGATCATGAATATATCAACTCCATATCGAGAGGTGGTTTGAATGCCTTACTTCTAGACGAAGCCGAAGCCTTAGAGCAGGTGTCTATATATTTTAATAGAAAATGTACCAAAGTTGATTTTGAGAAAACGACAGCACATTTTTACGATTATGAGACCAAAACCGATTTTATTGAAGATGCCGATATCATCATAGGAACAGATGGAGCAGGTTCCGTACTTCGCAGAAGTTATTATTTAGAACGAAAATTTTTGTTCAGCTTTTCTCAGGATTATTTATCTCACGGCTATAAAGAATTGAGCATTTTACCAACTGATGATGGCGATTTTAAGACATATAAGAATGCGCTTCATATTTGGCCTCGCGGTGACTTTATGTTGATCGCCTTGCCCAATTTGGATGGTAGTTTTACGGTGACGCTATTCTTAAGTTATGACGAGGGTGAATTCAATTTTAACAATTTGACCTCTGATGAAAAAATTATCGCCTTCTTTAAAAAGGAATTTCCAGATGCCTTAGAATTAATGCCGAATTTAATTGAGGACTTCCATGAAAACCCAACCGCTCCATTGGGTACTGTTAAATGTACACCATGGCATTACAAAGGAAACACGCTACTTATGGGTGATGCGGCACATGCCATTGTCCCATTTTATGGCCAGGGAATGAACGCTTCATTCGAAGATGTGGTAGTCTTTGATCAGGTATTAGATGAAGGTTTTGGTACTTGGGAAGCTGTGTTCAAGGCCTATGAAAAGGTACGCAAAAGGAATACGGATGCCATTGCCGATCTGGCTATTGATAATTTTCATGAAATGAAAGACCATGTCGCTAATCCTATTTTCCAGGAAAAGCGTAAATTGGAAATGGCGCTCGAAGAAAATTTCCCCGATGAGTATGCTTCAAAATACTCTTTGGTGACCTTTAATGAAGATATGAGTTATTACCAGGCGATGATTCAGGGACGAGCTCAGGATAAAGCTATTTTGAATATGCTATCAGATGGCGAAATCGATTTACAAGGAGATCTCAAGGTAATTTTAGATAAGGTCAAAGCCGAAACAAACGAGATTTTAGAAGAAGATAAAATCGCAGGATTAAAATAATATTATGAGTACAGATAAAGTTACACCAAGGGGAGCCTACCCACATACTAAAAGAGTTGGAGACTTCATTTTTGTTTCAGGAACGAGTTCACGACGTGCCGATAACAGTATCGCAGGCGTTGATATAATTGATGAAATGGGAACCAAACGCTTGAATATTGAAATTCAAACGCGTGAAGTCATTAAGAACATTGAAAAAAATCTGCAAAAGGCCGGGGCCTCATTAAATGATGTTGTTGACGTCACTTCTTTCCTGGTAAATATGAATGATTTCGCTGGCTATAATAAGGCTTATGCTGAATTTTTTAATGCCGAAAACGGACCAACCCGAACTACGGTAGCAGTTCATCAATTACCACATCCTGATCTGGTTGTGGAGATCAAGGTGATGGCTTATAAACCAAACTAAATGAAGGTTCAAAATTATATCAACGGCCAATATGTAGATCCCATCAATGATGAATGGATCGATAACTATTGTCCAGCCAATGGCGAGGTCTATGGTCAAATACCGAATTCAAGCCAGGACGATGTTGAAGTGGCTTATATCGCCGCAAAGTCCGCTTTTTTGAGTTGGTCTCAAACAACTTTTGAAGAGCGCAGTCGTATCCTGATTAAAATTTCAGAATTATTAGAATCGAATTTAGACCGTTTCGCAGAGGCCGAAACTAAGGATAACGGAAAGCCACTATCTCTTTCCCGGTCTGTTGATATTCCCAGGGCGGCACAAAACTTTCGATTTTTTGGAAATGCCATAACACAGTTTGCCAGCGAAAGCCATGAAAGTGTCGGACAGCATGCCATTAACTATACCTTACGCCAACCTCTAGGGGTTGTGGGTTGTATTTCGCCTTGGAATCTGCCGCTTTACTTATTTACATGGAAAATTGCTCCGGCAATTGCTGCAGGGAATTGCGTTGTTGCTAAACCTAGTGAAGTGACCCCAATGACAGCATATTTGCTGGGCGAAATATGTAATGAGGCAGGCTTGCCACAAGGTGTTTTAAATATCGTACACGGCTTAGGAACGACGGCTGGTCAGGCCATTGTGGCACATCCCGATATCAAAGCTATTTCTTTTACGGGAGGGACAGCTACCGGAGCTCATATCGCTAAGGTGGCCGCACCCATGTTTAAAAAACTGTCCTTGGAACTCGGAGGAAAAAACCCAAATATCATTTTTGCCGATTGTGATTATGACGATATGCTAAGTACCACGGTCAGGTCATCTTTTGCCAATCAGGGGCAGATTTGTTTGTGCGGAAGTCGGATCTTTGTAGAGTCTACCATTTATGACAAATTCAAATCTGATTTTGTTCAAAAGGTCAAACAATTAAAGGTGGGGCATCCTTCAGAACAAGGCATCCAAATTGGAGCCCTGGTTTCAAAGTCGCATCTTGAAAAAGTGATGTCCTATATCAAAACTGGAATTGAAGAAAACGGAAAATTACTGTGTGGCGGAAATACTGTTGAGATCAAAGGTTATGAAAATGGATATTATTTGGAACCTGCTGTAATTGAAGTCCCTTCGGATGAATGCCGAGTAAATCAGGAAGAAATATTCGGGCCTGTAGTGACCATTATGCCTTTTAATACTGAAGAAGAAGTCCTGAAAATGGCTAATAAAGTTAAATATGGCCTTTCCGCCACCTTATGGACCAATGATATTAAACGCACCTTGCGGATCAGTAGTAAACTGCAAGCAGGCATTGTTTGGGTGAATACCTGGATGATGCGTGATCTCAGAACGCCATTTGGAGGTGTTAAAGCATCAGGAGTAGGGCGTGAAGGCGGATTTGAAGCGTTGCGTTTCTTTACCGAAGCAAAAAATGTGTGTATAAAATACGATTGATATGAACTTGAATTTAAATAATAAATATGCTTTGGTCTGTGGAAGCACCCAGGGAATTGGGAAGGCGACCGCTATGGCCCTGGCTTCTGAAGGTGTAACCGTAACATTAATTGCCCGAAATGAAGAAAAACTGAAATCGGTTTTAGCCGAATTACCAGCACAAAGAACTCATGATTATATAGTGGCCGATTTTAGTGATCCCAAACAGCTGAAAGGGAAAATCGATGATTATATAAAACAACATCATGGGTTTCATATACTAATAAATAATACTGGCGGGCCAAAAAGCGGTATCCTTCATGCGGCCTCATTAGAAGAATTTACAAATGCCTTTCAGATGCATATCATCTGCAATCATATATTGGTTCAGGCATGCCTGCCATTTATGAAAACTGAGAATTATGGCCGTGTGATCAATGTTATTTCAACTTCGGTTAAGGAGCCAATTCCTGGCTTAGGAGTTAGTAATACAATTCGCAATGCCGTTGCCAACTGGGCAAAAACACTTTCGGTTGAACTTGCAGAATTCGGAATCACGGTTAATAATGTATTGCCGGGGTTCACCGATACCGCTCGTTTAGATCAGATCATTAAAGCAAAGGCCGAACGTGCCGGAACTACGGAATCTGAAATGGAACAGATCATGAAAAATTATGTGCCGGCTAAACGCTTTGCCAAACCCGAAGAAACTGCAGATGCGATCACCTTTTTAGCAAGTGCCAGTGCATCTTATATCAACGGAATTAATCTTCCGGTAGATGGCGGACGAACAAAATCTTTGTAACTTTATATAATTACAAAAAAACAAAAGAAAATGAGTAAACTATATCCTCCCATCAATTTTAAAGAATGGATTGATGAACACAGACATTTATTAAAACCACCAGTTGGAAATAAGGTTGTTTGGAAGAATGGCGATTTTATAGTGATGGTTGTTGGTGGCCCAAACAGTAGAAAAGATTATCATTATAATGAAACCCCCGAGTTTTTCTATCAGGTTGAAGGTGATATTACCTTGAAGGTCATTGATAAAGGAACTCCCAAAGATATTCATATCAGGGAAGGAGAGATTTTTTTATTGCCTCCAAAAGTCCCTCATTCACCTCAACGAGGTGCTAACACAGTTGGTTTAGTGATTGAATATCCACGGGAAAAAGGTGTTCAGGATGCCTTGCTTTGGTTCTGTGAAAACTGCACAACCAAATTATATGAAGAAGATTTCACCCTAGATAACATTGAGACGGACATGCCTGTAATCTTTGACAAATACTATAATGATTCTGAAAAACGCAGTTGTCCGAACTGTGGCGAGGTCATGCAACCACCAAAACAAGTACAACTAGAAGAATAGAACATATATGAAGCGTAAATTGCGTATTAACGGGCATTCTCATTTGTTGCCCTACCCTGAGGAAATTCCTCAATTTATGAAGGATAAAGGGATTTTCTGGGTTGATAAGGACCGTAAATTTATGCTTCAAAAAGACTGGAGCCGACCGGTAACTGATTCAAGTTTTTTCCTGGACGATAAATTAGAATGGATGGATCGATTTAATATCGATCATGCCGTTGTATTAAATCTGTCCCAGCTTTATGGCAATGGACTTCGGGTTGAGGAAATGAAACAGGCACTGAGATTCCAAAATGATTTTAATGCTCGTATCCAGAGAGAGAATCCGAGTAAATTTACCTGTGGATTTGTAGTACATCCCGGATTTGTTCGCGGTGCAAGCTGGGAAATTGAGCGCTGCGTAGAAGAATTAGGTATGCAGCTCTTGTGTTTACCCACTCATTATATGGATACCATCGGTACTTGGCGTTGTATTTTTGACGAAGAAAATGAACCGCTGTTTGAATTGGCAAGTAAGTATAATTTGGCGGTAGAAGTACATCCCTATGATGGTGAGAAGTTTATTAAACTTGAAAATACAGCCTGGCGATTTCATTTGATTTGGATGCTCGCACAATGTGCGGATGCCTATCATTTTTTAACACTGAACGGTTATCAGGATAAATATCCTAATATGAGAGTATGTTTTGCCCATGGCGGGCAGTTGGCACAGATCAATTTGGGCAGGCGTATCCAGGGGTTTGATGGCCGACCCGACTTATTTGAAGGCAAGCAACACCCTCGAAAAGCCGTTGGCCATAGGAACATCTTCTTTGACACCCTTGTACATGACACCGGCTCTCTTAAACTTTTAATTGAAAATCAAACTTCAAAACAAGTCTTGATGGGTCTTGATGATCCGTATCCTTTAGGTGAAATGGAGAGTAAGCAGCAATCCTCTTATCCTGGAAAAATTTTGGACCTGGCTATGGAACGAAATATCATCGATCAAGATGAATGCGATGCCATCTGGGAAGATAATGTGCTCCAGTGGCTCTATGGCGATGATGAAGATGGAAAACAAAAACTTATTAATCGTATTTTATCCTAATGCATTTCATACCCGATGACCTAGATGATTATGTCGTAAAGCATAGTCAGGACGAACCGGAGTTGTTAAAACAACTCAACCGAGAAACTTATCAGAAAATTTTACAGCCACGCATGCTAAGTGGTCACTTTCAAGGTCGTGTTTTAAGTATGATCTCAAAATTATGCCGGCCTAAATATATCCTTGAAATAGGTACATATACCGGCTATTCTGCATTATGTTTGGCCGAAGGCATGCAGACGGATGGCGAGCTCCATACTATCGATATCAACGAAGAATTGTATGACCTGCAGCGTAAATATTTTGATCTTTCAGACTATGGTGATCTCATACATCAGCACGTTGGCAATGCGCTTGACATTATTCCTACAATTCAAAAGAAATTCGATCTTGTGTTCATCGATGCCGATAAGGAAAATTATTGTAATTATTTTGAAGCGATCATTGATCAGTTGGATTCCGGAGCCATCATACTTTCTGATAATGTTTTATGGAGTGGTAAGGTGATCGAAAAATTAGATCCTGAAGATGAGGCCACGCGTTCACTTGTAGCCTATAACACCTTGTTAAAAACCGACAACAGGGTTGAAACCGTCATGCTGCCTATTAGGGATGGATTGACCATTTGCAGAAAAAAATAGGGCCCTTTTCGCAGAAGAGCCCAATTCACAATTTATGAAAAAATGATTAATAATTAATCGTGTTAATCGATTAGGAAACTTTTTCTAATTTGCCATTATAGGCAACTTTTAATTTGTTCTTTTGAATGCAGGCCGTTATTTTCTGATAAAATTCGAAATTATCAAACGGTTTTGTGATTACGTCATTGAATCCAATACCCTCAAAATCATTCTTAACTTCTTCAATATCAGCGGCAGTTAATGCAATAATTGGAATATGTGGATTCAGTTTTCTTATCTCTTTGGTCGCATCAACACCATTCATAACCGGCATGTTCAAATCCATTAGAATAAGATCGTAGCTGTTATTGTCTTTTACTGCATTTAAAGCTTCAAGTCCGTTTTCGACCAGTTCACATTCAAAATTTCCTTTATGCAGTACGTTTTGAGTAACAATCTGGTTGATCTTATTGTCCTCGGCCACAAGAATCATGTGCTTTTCATGCAACGGAACAGTTTTTCCATTTGGCTTACGTGCATTTGATATAACTTCGACATCTTTTTCAACATCAAATGTAACTTCAAAGCTAAAATCCGAACCTACACCAACTTCACTTTCCAGTTCTATTGTACTGTCGAATAATTCAACCAATTTTCTAGCGATGGACAAACCAAGCCCGGTACCGTTGTAATCGACATTATTCTCCGTTAATTGAGAGAAATTGTCGAAGATTCGTTCATGTTTGTCCTTCGGAATTCCCGGTCCGTTATCTTTAACTGAAAAACGTAACTGAACACCTTCTTTGACAAAATTCAACACTTCAACACCTATTTCAATCTTACCATTCGTGGTAAACTTGATACTATTACCGATAAGGTTGATAAGGACCTGAGATAACCTAACGTTGTCACATTTAATCAACTCCGGAAGATTGTCATCTATCGAAATTTGAATCTGATTGTTATTCTCTTGAATTCTATACTCAAATGAATCGATGATGTTTTCAATCAACGTTCTTATATTTACTGAGGCGATTTGTAGGTCAACATTTTCCGATTCAATTTTACCTACCTGTAATATATCATTGATCAGGTTAAGCAAATAATCTCCTGAGAACTTCAAAGATTTCAAGAATTTATTATCGCGCTCACTAAGGTCATTACTTTTTAATAACAAGGACGTTAATCCAACAACACCATACAAAGGTGTGCGCAATTCATGCGTCACGTTCGAAATGAATGTTGTTTTTAGCTCGGATGATTTTTCGGCTTCATCACGGGCAATTTCCAGCTGGGCATTTCTCGCCTCTAAAATGATACTTAATTTTCGCTTGGATATATAATTCTTATAAAGTGTTATTAATGAAATTAAAAGCAAGAAAATAGCGAATGTGATGACCAAGTTAATCTTTTGCATTTTTCTGGTGACTTCAGCCTGTAATAAGTTTTCCTTATTGGCCAGCTGCGCCATTCGCTTATATTCTTCAATGAATAGTTTTGATTTAGCAATATTTTCCTGCTTAACCTGCTCTTCATTAAGAATGGTTTCCCTAGAGGAATTATGTTTTAATAATACAGCATAGGCTTCGTCATTATTCCCTAGGTGCGCTAAAGACATTGAATGCGACTTATATATATCACTAATTAATATATTACGCTTAAGATCCAAAGTCTCATCCTCATCTGCTAAGAATCCTTCGGCCTCTGTAAATTTTGTATTGGCTTTAAAATAAGATTCCTTCTTTACGAAATAAAGACCATACATATAACTCAGTAAAGCTTCATTATAATTACTGAATGAAGAGTTATCTAAATTGTCCTCAGCCCTAAGCAAATATATGAGAGCCTCATTGGGCTGGTTCAAGTCAATATAGGCTTTACTCAAACTCATTCGGATATTAAACATCACATTTTGCTGCTTATCCCGATTATTAATATCTATGACATCCTTCTTTTGAGCATATTCCAGGGCCTTTTTAAAATAAGGAACGACATCTTCAATGTTGCGCTCCTGGCTATAGACCTCACCGAGGCTTAAATAGGCACTTGCAATTAAGAAATTGTCATCGATTTCCTGAGAGGACCCGAGCATTTTTAAATAGCTGCGCTCGGCATCATCATATTCTTTCATATAGGTATAGATTTTACCTAAGGTAAAACTGGCAACGGCACGTCCATAACTATCGTCAATGGAATCCGACAACTTTATTGCATGATTAAAGGTATTAATGGACTGCATTATATCATTATCATTATAATAATTCAATGCTAAAGTATTAATACTATCTATCTGAGAAATTACATCACGTTCATCCTGAGCAAAGGATGTAGACATAACAATAAAGAAGAAACAAGTAAGTAGTTTAGTCTTCAAAATATTTAAGATTTGGGTTACTCAAATATATAAATGCAATTTTTCCATCAATATATTTTAGCTAATTATTTGTTAATCTGATTTTTAAAATCTGCTAACTGTAAATAAATGTAGGAAAAAACTGATAATAAATTCTAAAAATATAGAAAATCCGGAAAAATTAAAGTTTTCTTTTTACCGATCCTGAGAAGTCCTCAATGTCATCTTTTACTTTTTTTATCTCCTTATTTATATCCTTCGTTAGATCGGTATCTATGCCGTGTTTTTCAGCACTTTTTGAGATTTCGTGCTTAATATCATTGGTGGCATCCTTCAAAGTACGCATGCCTTTACCCAGTCCGCGTGCGATTTCCGGAATTTTATCGGCTCCAAAAACGATTACAACAATGAACAGAATTACCGCTATTTCGGCGCCGCTGATAAATAAAAAAATTGCTTGAGCTATCACCTTACAAATATAGGACGTTTATATAAATTAATCTTTCCGGCTGCCTATGTTTTCTTTATACTCGACATATTTTTCTTCGAGATATTCAAAAACTTCAATATCTGATTTATTTCTGCAGCGATTTTCAAAATCCTGATCTTCTGAACAGAAATAGAAGAATTCCTTGTGATAAGCCTCATCAAGCGGATGGGTATTAAAAAAATCTTTTGATAATCGCGCTTTTATATCCTCAGTTAACACCGTAATACGTTCTAAAATAACGCGTTTCTTCAGCATTTTTGTACGCCCTGATATGGCATTTATCAATGGGAGAATAGGGATCATGCCAGGTTGCACGGTTCTGGCCTCTTGAAGTCGCCTTTCACTTTGGGTCAACGGTTTACCTACATAACCCGGCAATCCGACATCGTAAAAATTAATGGGTCGTTCGGCTTCAGAATTCTCAATATCAGAACTGAGATCCCCGGTCAGCACCTTCCCTACTATGACCTCATCAAGTACGTTGATATTTTCTTCCAAATAAACTTTGAGTGCTTTATCACGAATCATTTGATAAGACACTAAAATTGTGGCTGTTTTGTAACGTACCGAAGTAAACTGTATCGTATCCCGATACTTAGCCGAAATTTTAAAAACCCCCAATGCATTGGTGGTAGTGAACATATTTGAGCTCTTATTGATGACATGAATATTTTCAACATCATCATTAGCATCCACAACGCCTCTGATCTCAACCGTTTGGGCCCAAACCACTGCAGGTAAGACAAACCATAGTATAGTTCCAAATAATAATTTGATGGCTCTTGGCATAGTATAAAGTAAACCAATTGCCTCTTCTAATTAAAATCAATCTCTGATAAATTTATGTTAAATGATAATTAAGTAATTTTACACCAAATCCTTTTAAAATGAAGAATGTTATTCTCGCAAGTACATCGACTGTCCACGGTGGAAAGTACCTGGATTATCTTTTAGATGAACTCAGCGAATTTTTTAAAAATATAGACACGATAACCTTTATTCCCTATGCAAGGCCTGGTGGGGTCACGCATGATGACTATACAAAAGGGGTTAGACGTATATTTTCAAAAATAAATAAATCTGTTAAGGGTATTCAGGAATATAAAAACGCCAAAGAAGCCGTTATAAATGCAGAGGCTATTTTCGTGGGAGGCGGAAACACTTTTGTTTTAGTGCATGAACTTTATAAAAATGACCTTATGTCGGTTTTAAAAACAAGTATACAAAATGGAACACCATATTTAGGAACCAGTGCTGGTAGTAATATCTGCGGCCTAACTATGGGAACTACCAATGATATGCCAGTGACTTTTCCGCCAAGTTTTCATACCGTAGGTATTGTCCCCTTTAATATCAATCCACACTATCTCGATCCTGACCCAAATAGTACTCATATGGGTGAAACACGAGAAATGCGGATCAAGGAGTTTCATTATTACAATACAATCCCGGTCGTAGGCATTAGGGAAGGCAGTTTTATTGAAATAAAAAACGATAAGATAACTCTTAAAGGAGCGCTTCATGCACGTGTTTTTGAACAGAACAAAGCACCATATGAAATTGAACCCAATTACGACCTGAGCAAACTAAGTTAGTAACATAATCAATCTGATGCCCGAAATTAACACAATTTGAAAAGAAGACGTTTCATAAAATCTACCCTGGTTTCCGGAATTCTACTCACCCTAATTCCAGAAATTGTTTTGTCGCGCAATAACAAATTAACCTATGAAGAACTCATCGGCAAAGGCGACCCAACATTGTACGGTGATGGTTATTTGATTCGGAAAGAAGTCTATGAGGCATTTCAGTCAATGCAGGCTGATGCAAAAAAAAGTGGCATCGATATTAGGGTAGTTTCCAGTTATCGCAATTATGATCACCAAAAACGGATTTGGGAACGCAAATACAAACAAAATATCTCGAACGGACTAGCTCCAGAGCAAAGTATTAAGAAAATAATAGAGTATTCAACTATACCGGGAACTTCCCGACATCATTGGGGAACCGATATTGATATTGTTGACGGCAATTTTATGGATACCCCTAATCTTTTGTCGGCCACCAACTTTGAGAAAGGTCAGCCATTTTATGACCTTGGGGTTTGGTTGACCGAACATTCGAAAAAATTTGATTTTTACATCGTCTATACAAATGAGGAAAGCCGGAAAGGCTTTAAATATGAACCCTGGCATTTTAGTTATCGGCCGTTATCTTGTGAATACCTCCAACAATACCGCGAGCTAGATATTCTAAAAATCCTTAAAAATGAGGCTTTTCTTGGCACAGATCATTTTTCAGAAAAATTTATGAATACCTATATTTCTGAAAATATTCTGGATATCAACCCGGAACTATTATTATAATCTTTTGTATTTTTAATCACCTTAAAAAACATTAACCATGAGAAGAGGAAGCAGTAAAATTAAACTATTGATAGGTGCCGGGATCATCTTGTTTGCCGTCATCAAATACTGCTCGAGCGCCGAAGTAAATCCATATACAGGAGAAAAACAGCATATTGCATTAACCGAAGAACAAGAAATTGCTTTGGGTTTGCAAGCTGCCCCGCAAATGGCAGCTCAGCATGGCGGTCTTTATCCCGATGAGCGCTACCAGGCCTTTGTTGATGAAGTAGGCAACAAATTGGTCAATAATAGTATTGCAAGACAAACCGGATATCAGTATGACTTTCATTTACTTGCCGATGCGAATACGATTAATGCTTTTGCTTTACCGGGCGGACAGATATTTATCACCTATGCCTTATTCTCCAAATTGGACAATGAAGATCAGTTAGCCGGTGTATTGGGTCATGAAATCGGTCATGTGGTTGGCCGTCATTCTGCCGAACGTATGGCGAAGCAGGGATTGACTCAAGGTATCATAAGCGGCGTTGCGGTAGGAGTAGATCCAAATACGGCTCAAGGTGCGGCAGCCGTCGCTCAAATGCTAAACATGTCATATGGACGAGACGATGAATTGCAAAGTGATGACCTGGGCGTTAAATTTATGCTTAAGGCCAATTATAACCCGGAAGAAATGATTGGGGTCATGGAGATTTTGAAAGCTGCAGCCGGACCAAATCGCCAACCTGAGCGCATGAGTACGCATCCTGATCCTGAAAACAGAATTGAGAAAATACGTGAAGCGATTGAGAAATATCGCGGACAATAATATTGATGAATTTAGATTTTATACATCAATCCTGCAACTGCGCAGGATTTTTGTTTTTATATTTGAATCCTAAATAATTCTATGAATAAAAAAGTCATTTTAATGATCCTTGATGGTTGGGGAAAATCTCCAGACCCAAAGGTCTCAGCTATCGATAATGCGCAAACACCGTTTATTGACAGCCTGTATTCTAAATACCCAAATGCTACATTAAGAACCGATGGATTGCATGTAGGTCTTCCGGAAGGCCAGATGGGGAATAGCGAAGTTGGCCATATGAATCTAGGTGCAGGACGAATCGTATATCAGGATCTTGTTAAGGTTAATTTAGCGGTTCAGAATAAAAGCATTCGAAATGAAAAAGTATTGATCGATGCCTTCACCTATGCCAGGGACAATTCAAAAAAAGTCCATTTTTTAGGCTTGGTGAGCGATGGTGGTGTGCATTCACATATCGATCATTTATTCGGTTTACTCGATGCGGCAAATGAATTTGGATTGAAGGACATTTATGTTCATGCCTTTACCGATGGCCGCGATGTTGATCCTAAATCGGGATATGGCTTTGTTTCAGAAATAGAAGACCATTTAGAAAATACCAATGGTAAATTGGCCACAGTGACCGGACGTTACTATGCTATGGACAGAGATCAACGCTGGGAACGCATTAAACTGGCCTATGATGCTCTAGTCAATGGCATGGGAACAAGATCAAAAAATGTTTTGCGATCTATTGGTGACAGTTATGATGAGAATATCACCGATGAATTTTTAAAACCAATAATTCTGATCGATGATGCTAATGAACCAATTACTACAATTGAGGATGAGGATGTCGTCATATTCTTTAATTTCAGAACCGATCGTGGTCGTCAATTGACGCAAGCCCTAACCCAACAGGATTTTCATGAGCAAAACATGCATAAGCTTAATTTGCATTATGTCACACTTACCAATTATGATGAGACCTTTAAAAACATTAATATTATTTACACAAAGGACAATCTGGATCAGACCCTCGGTGAGGTCCTTGAAGCCCATAACAAAACTCAAATTCGAATTGCAGAGACAGAAAAATACCCGCATGTCACATTTTTCTTTTCGGGAGGGCGAGAACGTCCATTCAAAGGTGAAACGCGTATTTTGCGAAATTCCCCAAAAGTAGCAACTTATGATCTCAAGCCGGAGATGAGCGCTTTAGAAATTAAAGATGCTTTAATTGAAGAATTGGAAAAAGCTACAGTCGATTTTGTTTGCTTGAATTTTGCGAACGGTGATATGGTTGGGCATACAGGTGACATGGAAGCAGCCATTAAGGCATGTGAGGCTGTAGACCTATGCGTTAAAGAAGTGATTGGTTCTGCACTGGAGAATGATTATACTACACTATTGATCGCAGATCATGGCAATTGCGAGACCATGATCAATCCTGACGGTTCTCCGCATACCGCCCATACAACAAATCCAGTTCCAGTTATTTTAATCGACAAGGAACTTAAGCATATCAATGATGGTATATTAGGAGATATCGCACCAACCATTCTACATCTTATGGGAATTGAAAAACCTGAGGCAATGACCCAAAATTCATTAATTTAGTGTAAATTCCAGCTTTATGAATCTCTATAATAAACTTACCATAGCCGTAGATTTCGATGGAACTATCGTAGAAGATGCTTATCCGGGAATTGGGAAACCAAAGATCTTTGCCTTTGAGACCCTTATTAAACTTCAGGAAGATGGTCATCGCCTGATATTATGGACTTACCGTCATGGTGACCGTTTAGATGCTGCTGTCGAATTCTGCAAAAAAAAGGGCGTTGATTTCTATTGTGTTAATAAAAGCTTTCCTGAAGAGGATTTTGACAATACCAAAAGCCGGAAAATACATGCCGATCTATTTATTGACGATCGAAATATTGGTGGCGTTTTAGGTTGGGGTGAAGTTTATCAAATGCTTACAAATATGGAATTCCCCCATGGTGCAAAGCAAAAAAAAGGGTTTTTCGGTCTCTTCAAAAAATTTCCTTAGAGCATTTCATAATAATTCCTGTCGATAGCTTCCCGATGATCAGGATGGGCAATCTCAACCAGTGCCTTGACACGTTCTTTAATGGTTTTACCATAGAGATTAACAACGCCATATTCAGTTACTACGTAATGAACATGCGATCGGGTGGTCACTACGCCTGCCCCTGGCTTTAATGATGGTACAATACGGCTAATGCCTTTTTTAGTCACAGATGGAAGCGCAATTATGGCCTTTCCACCTTCACTGATAGATGCCGCCCGAATGAAATCTATCTGACCTCCAACACCCGAATACATTTTAGCCCCAATAGAATCCGCACAAACCTGCCCGGTGACATCAACTTCAATGGCCGAATTAATGGCGACCATTCGTTTATTCTGCCTGATAACCGATACGTCATTTACAAAATCACAACTGCGTAATTCTATAAAAGGATTGTCATCAACGAAGTCATACAGGCGCTTTGATCCCATTAGAAAGGTCGCCAAACTTCGCCCGGGACCCACATTCTTATAATTACCGTTGATCACATCATCAAGGATCAGATCGATCACACCATCTGAAAACATTTCGGTATGCAACCCCAAATTCTTATGATTACCTAATCTTGACAAAACAGCGTTAGGAATAGCACCAATGCCCATTTGGAGTGTACTCTCGTCTTCAATTAAATTAGCAACATAGTCTCCAATTTTGTTTTCAATTTCCGTCGACTCATTTTGAATTAATGTAGGAATAGGCTCGTCACATTCAACAAAGGCATCAATTTCACTCACATGAATTATACCGTCGCCGAGAGTTCTTGGCATTTGCTCATTAACCTGTGCAATGACATGATCGGCGTTTTCAATGGCTGCCAGAGTAGCTTCTACCGAAACCCCTAAAGAACAATACCCATGTCGGTCAGGGACGGAAACATGAATAAGGGCCACCTGAAGATCAACAATATTCCGTTTAAAGATCAATGGCAATTCACTTAAAAACACCGGCGTATACGATCCATTGCCTGCTTTAAGTGTGTGCCTGACATTTTTACCAATAAAAAAAGAGTTGACATGAAAACTATCCTTCAGTTCGGGATTGGCATATGGCGCCTCCCCTTCAATATGCAAATGACAAACCTCAACATTGCGTAATTCTTCATGTCGATTGGTCATGGCCTTAATTAACAACTGAGGAACGGCCGCAGCTGCCTGTAGATAAACTTTGTCGTTGGACTTAATGATTTTTACCGCTTCTTCTGCGCTTACCGATTTATACATTTGCATTAGGTTTACATGGCTAAATTATAAGAAAAATATGGCTTAAAAACTGCCAAAAGTCATGTTATACCGGATAAAATTACAATATTAATTTTAAGTATATTTGTGCAGATTTCAGACCATGATAATTTCAAAAACCAGAGAAGAAATAGAGTTTATGCGCGAAAGCGCACTTGTTGTTTCAAGAACGCTCGGTATGCTTGCAAAAGAGGTTAAGCCAGGAGTGACCAGCTTAAAATTAGATCAGCTGGCCGAGGAATTTATAAGAGAACAGGGAGCCATACCGGGATTTTTAGGTTTATATGATTTCCCAAATACGCTTTGTATTAGCCCAAACGAACAGGTGGTTCATGGGTTTCCAACAGACGTCCCTTTGGTAGAAGGTGATATACTGTCCATTGATTGTGGCGCCATTAAAAATGATTTTTATGGTGACCATGCCTATACCTTTGCGGTAGGAGAGATCGATCCTGAAACTCAGAAATTGCTGGATGTAACCAAAGAATCCCTCTATGTTGGCATAAGAGAATTTAAATTGGGGAACCGCGTTGGGGACGTTGGCTATGCCATTCAGAATTATTGTGAAAGTTTTGGTTATGGTGTGGTAAGGGAATTAGTTGGACATGGTCTTGGAAAAAAAATGCATGAGGATCCTGAAATGCCAAATTATGGTAAACGCGGGCGCGGAAAAAAATTCATCGAAGGGATGGTTGTGGCCATTGAGCCCATGATCAATATGGGAACAAAACGCATTGTGCAACATAATGATGGCTGGACGATCACAACGATGGACAATAAACCTAGTGCACATTTTGAACATAATGTGGCGTTGGTTGATGGAAAACCTGAATTGCTTTCCACTTTCGGCTATATTTATGAGGCCCTAGGGATTGAAAGCGATGAAGAAAAGGAGTTTCGACTTAATGAACTAGTACTATAGTCATGGACATACGCATTTCTGATATTGAACCCAAAGAGATCATCAAAGGATATAAGGGTAGATTTGTTCATTTAGAACGTTTTACGCATTGCTTCTGGGAGGTTGAGGCCGGAGCCGAAATACCAATTCATTCACATGATCATGAGCAAACAATGCAGGTCATTGAAGGCCAATTTGAACTTACGGTCGATGGTGAGACCCGTACATACGAACCCGGTATGATCGTCGTTATTCCCTCCTTTGTTGAACATGGTGGAAAAGCCATAACCAAATGCAAATTATCGGATGTGTTTTGTCCGGTACGAGAAGACTATAAATAATTAAGGATCCAAGAAATCTTGAAAAGCCTGTTCAAATTAATCCTGAATGTTATACCAAGACCATTATTGATCAGGTTAAGTTATGTGATCAGGCCACTTATGGTCCTCATATTAAAAGGCCAAAAATATACCGATCCCATCGATGATAAAAGCTTTAGCAGCTTTCTGCCTTATGGCTACGAAAAACAACGTCCCAACGTATTATCTCCTTCAACCCTCTCCTTAGAACGTCATCGTTTGTTCTGGTTGTATCTGAAACGCGAAACCGATTTCTTTTCATCGTCAAAACGGGTGCTGCATTTTGCACCTGAACAGGCCTTTTACAAACGGTTCAAAAAAATGGAACAGCTGGATTATGTAACCACCGACCTCAATTCGCCATTGGCCGATGTCAAGGCAGATATTTGTGACTTGCCTTTTAAGGATGACGAATTTGATGTCATCTTTTGCAATCATGTTTTGGAGCATATCCCTGATGATACCCAGGCGATGAAGGAACTATATCGTGTTTTAAAACCGGGAGGCTATGGCATTTTTCAGATCCCTCAGGACCTTTCGCGAGAGACCACTTTTGAAGATGATTCTATAACAGATCGACGTGAACGTGCTAAGATTTTTGGTCAATATGATCACGTCCGAATTTATGGCCGTGATTATTTTGATAAGCTGCGATCTGTTGGTTTTAAGGTAGAGGAGGTCGATTATACAGCTTCATTTTCGGCAGAAGACATCGATAAATACCGATTGGCCAAAGGAGAGATCCTTCCTGTGGTTTCGAAATAACTATTGCTTCGGAAAATCGTTAAGATAAATCGAATTCAAGTCATTGTTCTTATCGTCATAGATCATCATGACCTTTAATTCTGGATGCGTTTTTAAAAATGTTTTCACCTTTTCAATTCCCATAGCCTGAAAAGCTGTTGCGTAGGCATCAGCAAGCATACAGCTTTCAGCAATCACTGAAACACTTAAGATATTGGTTTTAGAAGGATAACCGCTTTTGGTGTCGATGATATGGGCATAACGGTTTCCTTCTGCATCAATTTTAAACTTGCGATAGGTTCCTGAAGTGGCCATGGCCTCATTTT
>JABDLA010000149.1 GCA_013001965.1 Flavobacteriaceae bacterium
TTATTTTTGGCACCCTGATCGGGGCACGCATCGGAAACATGGAAGGCTTTAATTACATGCAATACATTGCGCCTGGCCTGATTATGATGTCGGTCATCAGTAACTCCTATGGCAATGTGGTGTCGTCGTTTTTCGGTTCCAAATTTGGACGCCATATTGAAGAGTTATTGGTGTCACCGATGCCGAATTATTTGATCTTACTTGGCTATTTGGCGGGTGGTATGTTCCGGGGTTTATTTGTGGGCGCCGTGGTCACGGTAATCGCCTTATTCTTTACGGATCTGAGTATGGCACATCCCTGGGTAACCTTGTCGGTCGTTATTCTGACCTCGTTTGTGTTTTCAATAGGTGGCTTCATTAACGCGACCTTTGCGAAAAAATTTGATGACATTTCCATTGTCCCGACCTTCATCCTCACACCGCTGACCTATCTGGGTGGCGTGTTCTATTCCATCAACATGCTGCCGGAGTTTTGGCAGACCGTGTCCAAGGCCAATCCGATCCTGTATATGGTCAACGCATTCCGTTATGGAATTCTCGGCGTTTCCGACATTGACCTGAAAACCGCTTATGCGATCATCTTGTTGTTCTGTGTTGGTCTATTTATGTTTGCCCTGCATCTTTTGAACAAAGGCACGGGAATCAGGGACTGATAAATTGAGATTTTTAGTTTGGTCCCGAAACAGGACTGATGACGTAATTTCGATACAAAAATACTGAATATGGAATCGCAAAAACTCCCGCTTCGTCAGGCAATGCATAATTCATATTTGCCTTGCCACGTAATTCAAACAGCTCAGAAAGCTCGTAAGAATTTACCATATACCGGGTTACTTCTTCCCAACGAGAAGACAATATTGACAAAGTTCGTGAATATTCATCAGGGAACACCTCTATATTTTGAATGACACCGGCAATCTCGCACATGCTTTGCCTGCAATCGATCCGCAAAATATAATGATTAGGATAAGCTTGTGCTTTGAAATAATTACCCAGCGCACTGATTGCCTTACTTCCCCAATCAGAACGACTACCTTCAAAATGCTTTAGATAATGTCCCTTATCAAAGTCTGACATTCCTACATTCCAGGCTCCCTCTTCTCTGGTTTCGGGGATTAAGGCTTTTAATTCATGAGGTTGATTCTTAATGAATTCATTCCAAATTACTTTTGCTTTGGCTTTTTTATCTTTATTACGTGCATCGCGATTAGCCCGGTACTCAAATAATAGTTCCATATTGGTGTTAGCTGAACTATCTGTTTGGAAAGTTTCAAGAGATTTTTCAACAGGTGGGATTAAATACTCACTAGATTTTTCGATGACTGGATCTGTAGTTGCATTATCGTTAGCTACAGACACATTTTTTATTTGACTTTCACTTCGCAGATTTTGTTCGATTTTTTCATCTTGATCGAATTGAGAAAAATCGTTGTCTATCGAATGCCGGACAAAAAGAAAGATGCCGACACCTAGCGCTAGCCCGAATAATAGAAATACAAACCATTTGCTTTTAAGCATTAGTATTACTTTGCTCTACGCATAATTGAATGGATAAATATTGACATTTCATCATCAGAACGTGATGTAGACGGGAGACTATTCGCTGTAAAGTAGTTACTAAAGCCTGGTGACGCCAGCATGTTTCTCAAAAATTCAAAAATACTCATTGATACAACAGGCATTAGTTCGTTATCTATTTGCTTGTCTGAAAAATATTGCGCAAACAATTCACATGAATCTGTATGGCATGTAAATTTGATCAAATGATATTTCTTATTTGTCTGATTTGCAAAATAGGTTTTGAGGAATAACTCAGCATCTGATGCCCATTGATGATCAACAGATTGATTGTGGTGATCAATCAGACCTTTTTCTGAATATCCAAAAAACTCAAGATCACTTAAAGCGCCTTTGATTTGTTTTTGCATAAAATCTTTATATTCTGGCTCAGCATCCAGCATTGCAACCTGGATATTGTTTCTAGCCAGCTCAAGATCAGACTGCGTGACTTCAATATCATCAAAATTAAAATTATCGGCCTTTGTCCCTTTTTCTTCATCAGAAGATTCTGCTATTGCAGTCAGTTTGGTCTTAAGCTCACGATTTTCGCTCGCCAGATCTTTTACTTCAGCTTCTAGTAATTTAATCTCCTCGATTGCTGCCAGGTGCGCATCTTCAATGAATTCTTCATCCGAAATTTCTTTATCACTTAATAATATTTCTGATGTATCCGCATCTGTCACTAATGAATTCTGAGAGTCTTGGTTTTTATTGTCTAAAAATTCAGTAGAGCCTAAGGTTATCAAAATGCCTAAGATTAGGCCGATGATTAAATTTTTCATTTTGCTTCCTTTCAAAAAATATATTATTAAAGGTGATTACTTACGCACAAACAATTGCTGTCGATATTGTTGGTTTCTTTCAATGTCTGGTGCGATGAGCGTGGTAGAAATAATTGGATGAAAAAACTCTCCGAACTCTTCATGATTTTTAATCGTATTTACAAATTTATCCCATTCGGCAGATTCACCTAATTGAGCATTAACGAAATCTACATTATCAACTACGGATTCGATAAAACAGGTTTGTTGATCACACAAAAATCGTGTTTTCGTTTCTGGGCTCAAAGGGTTATCCACCAATATATTGTTTATGAAATTTTCTGAATCCAGAGACCAATTGTCCTTGTTCGGCAAATATCCCGGGTCCTTCATGGCTTGCAATAAAATGAACGAATTAATCTCGTTTGGAAACAGGATTGGCAATTCTTCCGACTCTTGGGAAATGGATTCTTGTAAAGTGAGTTCAATCTTTGACGAATCTAAATTTTTAATGTCTAGATCTTGAGTACTATTTGGATTGACTTTCATTGCTTTTACCGTTTCAGACAACTGTATTTCATTAAGCACAGAATTGACTTCATTTGTCGCTTCTTCGACTTCCAATAAATTTTCTGATTCTTCTAGTGCGAAGTAACCCCTATAAAACAAAAATACCACTATTCCCGTGAACACTACTATTAATAACCAAAGTAGAGTTTTTCTTAGCTTTTCCTTTGTGTGCATATAATCTTCCTTTGAGATCGATTAGCCCAAGATTAGCGCTTAATTTCTATGATTTACTTACCCTTCCGACTCTCATCCCGTATCGAGCGGAACTCATTGCCTTCAAACCAGTTAGGAAATGTTCTTTCATTGGCGATGGTGTGGCCGATATTGTATAACAACTCCATGTCTTCCAGCGCGCCTGAATAATCCCAGTCTTCCTGGAATTCGTCTCCGACCTTGTGATAACGGTTGGATACATAGTCTTTGGCGATCTTGTCGCCATAGCCTTCCGGTTTGCC
>JABDLA010000161.1 GCA_013001965.1 Flavobacteriaceae bacterium
GAGGTACAGGCCCAAAGCTCTTCGGCTGAGATGTAATCATTGAGCAATTGTTTCCCGTCATCAACAAACTCGCCCTTATTCGCATCTACTATTTTACCGACCTCTTCTATTCGGTCGCGCGTATCCATCATGATCTTACGCGGTGATAGTTTCTTACCGGTCTGATTGGCCGGACACTCACTGGTACAACGACCACATTCGGTACAGGTATATGCATTAAGCAACTGTAGCCAGGAAAGGTCCTGTACGTCGCTGGCGCCAAATTTGGCCGGCTCCTCCTCATCATTTCCTTCAGCCGGAGCGGCAAATGGATCGGCATTTGGGTCCATCATGAGCATAACTTCTTTTGTTACTGCTTCAAGATTATCGAATTGCCCCTTAGGATTCAGGTTGCCGTAATAGGTATTCGGAAAGGCCAATAGAATATGCAAATGCTTCGAGAAATAAAGATAATTCAGAAAGATTAAAATCCCTAGTATGTGTAGCCACCAAGCAGCTCTTTCGATTAAATGCAATGTATTTTCCGAAAATCCTGAAAACCATGCTGCGATATGCTGACTGATCCAATTTCCCGAATTCATTTCCTGAAAAGCGACATCGGTCGCATTCATCACTAAAAATAAGGTCATTAAGACCATTTCAAAATATAGAATATTATTCGCGTCATTCTTAGGCCAGCTCGTCATTTCAGCGCTCCAAAAACGTTTCAGGCGAATTGCATTTCTTCTTATCCAGAATAAGGTCACTGCAACAAAGACTAAAATGGCCAGAATTTCAAAACTACCAATCAGGATACCATAAGCACCACCCATGCCGGAAAAGATTCGGTGGGTTCCAAGTAGTCCGTCAATGATAATTTCAAGAACCTCAATATTGATGACGATGAATCCAATATAAACGATAAGATGAAGAATTCCCGCAATTGGCCGTCTTACCATTTTGCTTTGACCAAAAGCGATAAGAGCCATATTTTTAAAACGCTGTGATTTATTATCATTGATTTCCAGGTCGCGGCCAAGATTGATGTTTCTACGAAGTTTGCGAATGTTTCTGACAAAGTAACCAATGCCTGCAATCAATGCAATTGCAAAAATTATATTAGGAAGATAATTCATCATGGGCTAGTTGTCCTTATCCTTAATTTCGTTACCATCGGCATCATACTGCTTCGCCTTTTTTCCAAACAATGAAAAATGTACATATCGCTTCGGATTCAACTTCATGTCCTGAAGGAGTTGCTCTAACTGCTTCGAAGCACCCGACAGATTATCGTAAAGGCCTTCGTCTTTTAGTAATTTTCCAATCGAACCTTCACCCTTCTCAATGCTAGCCAGAACCTGATCAAAATTGCCAATGGTAGACTCCAAATTTCTAATGGTTTGAGCAAGATCGGCAGAAGCCAATGAATCTGTTATTTTGGACAGGTTTGAAGAAATCGTATCAAAATTCGTAAGTGTATTATCCAATTTTCCCTGATTCTCAGTGATCAAATTGTTTAAGGAAGCCGAAGTTGATTTAAATGAACCGATCGTACTATTGAGTTGGGCAATACTGCTTTTTAAGTTTGCTTTAGTCTGCTCATCAAAAACATCATTAATATTTTTCAATACAGAATCGGCGCTCACCATCATGGTCTCGATTTTTTCCTGAAGCGGCGTCAGCTTCTGATTCAATAAAGCGCTCAACCCTGGCTTTATGGAACTTTTGAGGACATCTCCGCTTTTGGCTTTTTCGGCTTCATCGAACGCTGGGATTATGGCTATAGCTTTTCCACCTATCAATCCGTTTTCATAGAGCTCAGCCTCGCTGTTTTTTGAAAATTCAAAATCGTCATCCAACAACAACATTACGCGCAGGCTTCCGGAGGCATTATTTTCAAATTCGATTTCCTGCACTCGTCCTACAGCGAAACCATTGATGGTCACAGGTGCTGAAGTTTCAAGGCCTTCAACATTTTCAAAGACCGTATAGAACTTTCTCGTGGAATCCAAAAGATTCTCGCCTTTAAGATAGTTGAAAAGAAATATGATTAATAATAGCCCTGAAATGACTAAACCAGCTGTTTTAACTTCTCTTGATATTGCCAATGCGTCTGTATTTGGTTAAAGACAAAATTAGGAATTAATTTATAAAGTAAGACTCTAATTTGAACTAGTCTTTTTCGGACCGGTTTTCAAAACCTTATTGAGCGGTACACGCTCCCCATTTTTATAGGCAACGACAAAACAGGAATTAAAGCCCTTTTCTTTGGCAATCGATTTTTGACGCACTATTTTTGAGTAATTAGAGGTCTCCCCATAATAATAGTGATACCGTTTTCCATTCTTTTGTCTGCTGATCTCCTCCAGCCCATTAAAATTATAGGGTGCTGTATCTAGTTTTCGTGAACTCGCTGCAATCTGAACCTTAAAGGTATAATCGGGATAGACCTGGTCTGTATTTAAGTTTTCATTCTTTGGTTCTGTAGTAACGATATAATCGGTTTCATTAACATTCAAATTCGATTTATATTCCACAATAGCTTCGAAGATTGAATTGGCCATTTGTGCTTTCCCTTTGTTCGAATTTAAATAATCGCCTTCCTTTTTATTCGTAATGAACCCGGTTTCCACTAATATACTAGGCATATAGGTGTTATGTAAAACCCAGAATCCTGCTTGTTTGACGCCTCTGTTTTTTCGCTTTAACTTGTCGGTGAACTTGTTTTGAACCAAGCTAGCCAGCATAATACTCTGGTCGAGATAATCTTCCTGCATCAAGGTTAATCCGATAAGCGATTCAGGTGAATTCGGATCAAAACCTTCATAGTTCTTTTCGTAATCGTCTTCAAGGAAAATAACTTCGTTTTCCTGCTTAGCCACATTAAAATTCGCATTTTCAACATGCAAGCCCAGAACATAGGTTTCTGAGCCATAGGCCTGGGTATGATGCGCATTACAATGTACTGAGACAAACAAATCGGCGTCAGCTTTATTCGCAATTGCCGCGCGTTCATGTAATTCTAAGAAAACATCCGATTTTCGAGTGTAGATGACCTCTATATCTTTATGCTTCTCAAGCTGTTTACCGAGTTTAAGAATTATGCTGAGCGCAATGTCTTTTTCCTTATATCCATATTTTGTTGGCCTGCCAGGGTCTTTACCACCATGTCCGGCGTCAAGTACAACCACAAATTTATCATTGATATTTTGAGAAAAACCAGGGCATGTTAATAAAAATATAAATGATAATAAAAGATATTTTATGGTCGTTTGCATAGTGTCTAAAACGGCTTTTAAACTCGGTTTATTTTAAATACAGTTATTTATATATTCTTAAAATTAATGACAAAAAAATATATGTAACTTTGGCAATTCAAAAACCGAGCCATACTTTTACAAAAATACATCTAAAAGCATTGCGAACAAACACCCTACATTCACTTTTCACACTAAGTTTTACAGTGTTTATAAACACCCTATGCTTTGCTCAGGATTTGCCAAAAACCAGCCCGAAAATCGATCCGAAGACGGTGACTGACTCAACAGCGGTAGTTATTGATTCGGTCCTTACCCAACCGGTCAACGAACGATTGCAGGACACCATCAAAATTGACACCTTAAAAAAAGATGAGGGTTTCCTGGAAGATATTGTGAAATACACGGCTAAAGATTATGTCTCCATAAATCAGAAAGAACAGAAGATCTTCCTTTACAACGAAGCGCTGGTTAATTACAAGGAAATGGAGATCAAAGCCGGGACGATTGTTATCGATTATTCGACCAACGAGGTCTTTGCGGGACGCATTAAGGATTCCTTGGGAAACTACAGTCAGCATCCCGTGTTCAAACAAGGCCGTGATGTCATTGAACCGGATTCAATCCGCTTTAATTTTACAACCCAAAGAGCTTTGGTTTGGAATTCAAAAACCGAACAGCAAGGCGGTACGATAATCGCTGAACGGACTAAAAAAGAAAATGATTCGGTATATTTTATTGCCAATGCAAAATATACGACCTCCGATAATCTTGATGATCCTGAATATTATTTTCTGATCAGAAAGGGTAAGATCGTTCCGGGCAAAAAGGTGGTTACAGGATTAACCAATATGTTTATTTATGATGTGCCAACACCTATTGGTTTGCCATTTGGTTTTTTTCCATTGACCAACAAACGAACATCGGGTGTGATTTTCCCAACTTTTGGAGAAGACACGGCAAATGATCGCGGTTATTTTTTGCAGAATGGCGGCTATTATTTTGCCATAAGCGATTATGTCGATCTGGCCGTTCTTGGAGATTACTATACCAATGGCAGCTACGGTTTGCGATTACAAAGTAATTATGCCCTGCGTTACAAATTCAGGGGGAACGTAAGTTTAAGATTTGAAAACCTGATCAATAGTGAACGGGGTTTCCCCGATTTTTCTAAAAGCAATATCTATAATATCAGATGGTCCCATAGTCAGGATAATAAAGCCAATCCTAATGCACGATTTTCAGCTTCGGTGAATTTAGGAAGCAGCCGCTACTATCAGCAATCAATAAATCAGCTCAATGCCTCGAGTTTTTTAAACAATACCTTATCATCCTCCGTTTCCTATTCACGAACTTTTCAGGGCGAACCTCAGGTCAATTTAAGTGTTACGGCAACCCATTCTCAAAATACAAATACCGAAACCATCAATATGACCTTGCCAACCTTTCAGGGTAGCGTTGGGCGAATGTATCCGTTTGCGCCCAAAGCAGGGTCGAAAAAAGGAATTATTCAAAACTTGAATGTTCAATATAATATTCGTGGAGAGAACAGGATTCAAACCACCGATTCTTTGTTCTTTAAAAAGGAAATGTTCGATGATGCCAAAATGGGTGTACAGCATAGTATTCCCTTGAATACAAATTTTAAATTGCTTAAATATTTAAGTTTAAGTGCCGGTTCAAATTATCAGGAGACCTGGACATTTAAAACAATTGAAAGATCCTTTGATTCAGATCTGCTGGAAGTGGTCACAACAGAAAACTCCGGATTTGACAGCTTCAGGACTTATAATTTTTCGGCGAGTTTGGGGACGACCCTTTATGGAATGTTCAATTTTGGGGATGATAAAAAAATTCAGGCTATAAGGCATGTGATGCGACCCTCAGTTAGTTATAGTATAACCCCGGCTTTCAGCCAGTATTATGATACCTATGAAGTTGTGGATGCCGATAATAATACCATTGATGAGGTTGAGTATACTCGCTTTGAAGAATCGATCTTTGGAGTTCCCGGCAATTTATTTTCAAGCTCAGTTGGCCTCAGTATTAGCAATACTTTTGAAGCTAAGGTCCGCGACCGGGATTCAACCGCCACCGAGCCCAAAAAGGTCATGATCTTCAACAATTTGAACTTTTCCACCAATTATAATATTTCCGCAGATTCATTGAACTGGAGTCCGGTGAGAGTGACCGGCGGGACTCAAATTCTGAATAACAAATTAAATATCAATTTTGGTGCTACCCTTGACCCTTATGCACTGGACAATAATAATAATAAGATCGATAAATTCAATATCGATAATGGCGGCAGCTTATTCCGGCTTACAAGTGCTAATGTCACCATGAATTATACCTTAAGCAGCAAACAGAAATCAAGCAAGGATAAAAGCAGCTCAGATCAGGCTGCAATCGAAGAATCACTGCGAAGTGGTGGCCGTGCCGATGATTTGTTTGGCCGCGCCGAAGATTTTGCCGATCAACGTTTAAATTTGGACGATGAGGACTCAGAACCCGAAAGTCCGTCACCACTTTATAATCATGTTATTCCATGGAGTGTTCGTCTGGCCTATGCCGTAAACTACAGCAACAGCCGGCGTGAGAATACCATTTCATCACATTCGCTCATGTTCTCTGGCGATATCCAATTAACACCGCGATGGAGCTTTGGTGCTTCCTCGGGTTATGATCTCAAGAATAATGGGGTAACCTATACCCAATTGCGCTTTGAGCGTGACCTATTGAGCTGGCGAATGAATTTTACCTGGGTACCATTTAGTTCAAGAAGCAGCTGGAATTTCTTTATTGGAATCAAATCCAGTTTGCTTAAGGATTTGAAATATGATAAACGCCGTCAACGCGACCGACAACTATAAAATTTATACGAATGAAAAAAATCATTACAACTGCAAAAGCCCCAGCTCCTATTGGACCTTATAACCAGGCGGTTGCCTTTGGGAATATGCTATTTACCTCCGGACAAATTGCTTTCAACAGGGCGGCCGGTGAATTTGTATTAGATGATATTAAATCTGAAACCCGTCAGGTCATGGACAACCTGGAAGCTGTTTTAACAGAAGCAGGAATGACCTTCGAACAGGTAGTAAAGACCACAATTTTTATTAGCGACATGAATAATTTTGCCGATATAAATGAAGTATATGGCAGTTATTTCAATGACGAAAACGCTCCTGCCCGGGAAACGGTTCAAGTTGCACGCTTGCCCAGAGATGTCAATGTTGAGATCAGCATGATCGCCATGAGGTAATCCTCACTAATTAAAGGCTTTGATTTATTGGTGCAAAATTTCCAATGTACGCGATAAAACCATATCTTTGATAGTAACCTTAATTGATCAGGATAATGCGCATTGAATATGATATTAAGCTAGGGTTTAAGGATGTCATGATCCGCCCGAAACGTTCTACACTTAAAAGCAGATCACAAGTCACCTTAGAACGCGAATTTAAATTTCTACACGGTAAATCAAATTGGAATGGCATTCCCATAATGGCCGCAAATATGGACACAGTGGGCACTTTTGAAATGGCCAAGGCATTGGCCTCAAAAAAGCTATTTACAGCCATTCATAAGCACTACTCCATCACCGACTGGAATGTCTTCTCATCCAATGCTCCTGAAGGCATCGAGAATTACATTGCCATAAGTACAGGAACCGGTGAAGCTGACGCCGAAAAATTAGAATCCATTTTCAGTTTTAATCCGCATTTTCGATTTATCTGTATTGATGTTGCCAATGGTTATTCGGAAAACTTTGTCAATTTTGTAAAACGAACCCGTGAAAAATATCCCGATAAAGTCATAATTGCCGGCAATGTTGTGACCGGTGAAATGGTTGAAGAGTTGTTATTGGCCGGATCTGATGTTATAAAGGGGGGTATTGGCCCGGGATCGGTTTGTACGACTCGAGTTAAAACAGGAGTTGGATACCCGCAACTATCGGCTATTATAGAATGTGCCGATGCAGCTCACGGACTAGGTGGCCAGATCATAAGTGACGGTGGATGTACCAC
>JABDLA010000168.1 GCA_013001965.1 Flavobacteriaceae bacterium
AAAGATGAAGGAAGAGCAATTGCCCTGGCATAAGAATAACACGCGATTGGCCCTGCTCATATTAGGTCCAGTAATCGTACAGGCAGTATTATTCGCCATAGGTGAACCTCATGGAATAACTGATAGAATAGGAGTAGTCATAGCTATTATTCAATGCTTTACGATTCCTTTGATTTTTATTCCGTATAGAAAGAAAGAGGAATTGTCCTAGTTTACTTTGGACAATACATCATTAATAATGACATCAAGAGCAGCCTGTTCAAGCGCCTGTGCACCACCGGCCGCAGCTGAATTCACCCAATTGGTCGTGGTTACTACAATCAAATCTTTGGCTGGCACAACAAAAATATACTGACCGCCATGGCCCCAGGCCAGATAGGCTTCATCCTGATTAGAATTTGCATCACGAACCCACCACAGTTGGCCATAGGTGTACTGGGTCAAAGCACCATAATCAAATCGCCAGCTATAACTTGGTTGCGTGGTGGAAGTAACCCATGATGAAGGAACGACCTGTTCACTTCCGCTAAGTCCGTTCTGTAAAAATAATTGTCCGAGTTTCGCAAGATCACGTGGCCTGAGGTCAATTCCTGCGCCACCGTTTATAGATCCGTCGTTGAAAAATTAATAGGCATAGGATGTAATGCCCAGATCATTAAATAAGTAAGTATTTGCAAATTCATCCAAGCCCGTACCAACGGCTTCCGAAACAACAACACCCAATAAATGGGTACTGGCCGAATTATAAGTAAATGAACTTCCGGGTGTCGATGTAAACGGCAGATCTAATAAATAGGCAACCGGCATTCCGGATTGAATCCATTGCGAATAACTATCACTGGTCCATTCGTCCCATTCAAATCCTGAAGACATGGTCAAAAGATCGCGAATGGCGATGGCCTGTTGCTCGGCAGTAAGATCAAAGGTGGTATTGATTAGATATGGCCCAATTGGGTCATCAATCGAACTGATAAGCCCCTTTTCAATGGCGATTCCTGTCAAGATGGATACGACACTCTTAGTGACTGATCGAACATCTTGCAGATCATTCACCTGGGCACCATCAAAATATTCTTCAAGCACCAGTTTTCCGTTTCTGACGACCAGTAGACTTTCCATACGTGGATGGGCATTCGCTTCATTTACGGCCTGGGACAGCTCATCGATATTAACCTCTGACAAGCTAGCCGTTTGCCATGGTTGGGACAAGTCAATAATTGTAGGTTCAATTGGTGGATTATTTATGCCTGAATTATCGCTTGTACTACAAGCCATAAGGGCAATAAAACATATTGGGATGAATTGAAATGTTTTCATTTGATAGTTTTGATTGATTGTATTTCAGTCCTAAATCTACTGATATACTTACATTTAAAAATAGTGAAAATAGATTATCTTTATATGGGATATCTTAAAGATTATGGCTTGTGATCGAAAATGCATAATTAGAACTAAAACATGTGCTGTCTGTATATTCTGTTTATTATTTGTAACTGCAGCAAGCGGACAGAAAAGTTATGAGACCCTCCGCAAAGAAATGGTTCGTTCTCAGATCCAGGAAAGAGGAGTTGATGATCATGCTACCTTGAAAGCCATGCGAAAAGTACCCAGGCATCTTTTCGTTTTAGATGAATTTAAATATTTGGCCTATTCAGATTCAGCGCTTCCTATTGGACATCAACAAACCATTTCCCAACCTTATATTGTGGGCTTCATGACCAGTCAACTGCACTTGAAAGCCAAAGAACGCGTTCTGGAAATCGGGACGGGATCGGGTTACCAGGCGGCTGTCCTGGCAGAGATCGTAGATTCGGTATATACCATTGAGATCGTTGAACCTCTTGGTTTGCAGGCTACCGAGCGCTTAATGGAATTAGGATACGACAATGTTGAGGTACGAATAGGGGATGGCTATCACGGCTGGCCTGAAAAGGCGCCCTTTGATGCAATAATTGTCACTGCTGCGGTAGAGAAAATTCCTCAACCCTTATTGGATCAGTTAGCCGAAGGCGGGCGACTGATCATCCCGGTAGGTCCTGTTCCTGAATTCAGAGTTCTGCAAATCGTAACAAAACGAAAAGGAAAATTTAAAACCAGAAATACCCTACCTGTCCGCTTCGTTCCCTTCAAGAGAAAGAAAGATAAAAATTAGTAATTTTAATCTTTAAAAAACCAACCAAAGTTATTCATTATGGCAAAACGCAAATTCTGGTCCTCCGATAAACTTTTAGCGCTTACTGCCTTATTTATAAGTTTATTGACCTTATTCATATTTATTTGGCAGACCAATATTATAAGTAAACAAAGCCATCTGTCGGTGATGCCTTATCTTTTATTGGACTCAGCAAATAATAGCCAGGAGATGACATTTTCTATCGATTTTAATAATCACGGTGTTGGTCCGGCCATCATCGTAAAAAAAGAGATCCTATATAATGGAAATACTTATGATTTGGAGTTCTATGATTTTTTACAGCAACATGTTCCGGGAATGGACAGCGTCAATGTGATTAACCATAGTACGATGCAAAATGGACTTGCGATTCCTTCAGGAAACAAAAGAAATGTAATTACTGTGGGTGGAGATATGAAAAGTTATCAAACGTTCCTCAGTATCATGAGTGAATTGCAGAAAAATGAATTTCACTATGAGATCGTTTATAAGTCGATCTATGACGATCGATGGGTGATCAATTCAATTACAAATGAACCAAATGCCATTGAATAAAATCTATTAGAGCAAGAAAACCCAAAATATTAGCATCAAAACGATAAACAGGAAACTCAAGGCAAAAAACCAAATCGATTTTTGTACACTGGCGAATTTTCGGTCAATTATTTTGCTTTCTACGTGAATTTGCTCACCTAGGTGTTTGAATAATTCATCCTTATTTTCACAAACCTCATTGAGCTTCGCGACATAATCATCCATTTTGCCAAAGGCATCAGCGGCATCCTTAAAGAAAAATACATTTTTATCAAACTTTGATTCGATGCGTGGCATAAAACATTTAAAACAGAAATAGATCGAGATCATCACTGAAATGATCCAGAGAATGGCAAGCACGATAAACACCTTACTTTCATTGAAGATCGATTGAAAGAAATTCATCCGGTCGGCAAAAAGACCTAAGATCAAACTATGAAATGAAAAGATAACTCCGGCTTTCAATTCCGATGCTCGAATGAGCTTTTCCAGTCGTTCTAATTGTTCCCAATAATTGTTAGGATCTTGTGCCATGGCTGATTGTTTTTGAAAGAATAGGTCTTCTTAGCTGCTTAAAAATACAAAAAACCAACTAGCATTGTTTAAACGACCTTCATTTTAGCTTCAGTGACATAACTAGATCGAATATTTTCCCTGATACCATTAACAAAATACATTTTCATGGCACCATGATTTTTCATGTCAAGTTCACCGCGATATTCACATTCAAAGGCATCCTTAATCAGATTATAAGTATGCTCAGAAATATTGATCTTTCCGGGTTCTGAATTGGATTCCATGCGAGACGCCACATTAACGGAATCTCCCCAGATATCATAAGCGAATTTCTTTGAGCCTACCACACCAGCCACCAGAGGTCCGGTGTTAATCCCAATGCGAATGTCAAAATGTACCGAGTGGGTCGGACTTTCTAATTTTTGTTTATTCACAAAATCAATAATATCCCAGGCCGCCAGGGTCATTCTTATGGCATGGTCTTCTTTAGGCGGATGCAAACCACCTGCGCTCATATAGGCATCACCTACGGTTTTGATCTTTTCGAGTTTATAAGTTTCCATGATCTCATCAAATTTTGAAAAATAGAAATCAACCAGCTCAACCACCTCTTCAGGGGGCAAACTTTCGGCATAGTGGGTAAATCCTTTAAAATCGGTAAACAATATGGTAGCCGAATCAAATTTTTTGGCCTTGACTTTACCGCTTTCTTTGAGTTCCTGTGCGGTCTCTTCAGGTAGAATATTCAATAGCAGTTTGTCCGAACGGTCCCTTTCTTCAGCGATGATCGCATTGGTTTTCTTTATGAACTTATTGCGCCTGAATAAGCCTATAGCCAATAATCCAATTAAAAAGAGGGCAACTGCGGTTGCAATTACGATGATGCGTTGGTTGCGTTTTTGTTCATTAAGGAGATCGACCTCCACCTGTTTTTGAGAGACTTCGTAATCAGTACGAACATCAGCCATCGCCTGGATGTTCTCCAGGTTAATAATGCTATCGCGATATTTGATATGGGCCGTATAATATTCGTGTGACGCCTTATAATTTCCCTTCATCTCATGAAGTTCAGAAAGTTTGAGATTGGACTCTGCGATCTGTTTTTTAAGTCCGTATTTATAGGCGAGGTTTAAACTGCGTTGCGCATAACTTTCGGCCGTATCCCAGTTATTTTGATTTAAATAGATATCTGACATATAGGTCAGATATTCTGAAATGGCATAATAATCTTTAACCTCTTCCAGGATGGAAATGGCCTCGTTTATATTGGATTTTGCCAAATCGTCCTTGCCTTGTTCGGCATACACCATGCCTATATTCCCTAAGTTATAGGCATTTCCAATAGCGAAATTCTTTGCTTTAAAGATGCGTCCCGATTCTTCAAAATTACGCAATGCCAGATCGAACTTTTTACTGTTGAAATATTCATCACCTGCATTTAAAAGCGCTGTGGCCAGGTTTATGGAATCATTGGTTTGGCGAATTAATCGAATGGCCTTGTCATAATACAATTCAGAATTATCGGAATTTCCAATTTCAGAATAAATATCTGCCACGGCCATATAGGACATGCCTTCCCAACTCAGATGCCCCTGATCGATGGCGGCCTGACTGCTTTCAAAAAAAGCATCTAAAGCCTTATTGAGGTCTCCAGAAAGCAAAAGCGTATTTCCTTTTTGATAGTACCCATGAAAAATATAAGTCTTATCATTTTGAGATTCAGCCATCTCAATTAACTCTTCGGAAATTTGCAATGACAGCCCAAGGTCCTTTCTTTCATTGAAGCTCAGGTTTCTCAATAGCTCCATTTTGTCTTTTCCAGTCAGCTTATTCTGCTGATAGATGGTGTATAAGCTATCTGCTATATTTTGATCCTGGCTGAACAGATGGTTAGATGCAACAAAAAAGAAGCCTATTAAAAGATAATAGGCTTTGAATTGTAACGCCATAGACTATTTAGGATTTGCCGTTAGTTTTGGATCTATTGGATAATCCTGAGAATTTCCATTATGCAAAATATTAAATTTGATCGTATAATTATATTCTCCGGCATCAGTTTCAGTCTTACCTTCAATCGTGAGTTCTGCATTTGTATATAATTTGTCTGCTCCAAAAAGGACAGCATTTCCAAGCGATACTTCTACAAGCTCAACTGGATATTCTTTGTCCGTACCTTTAGGTTCAGCTGCTTTTATGGTCCAGATAGCGTCATGATCTTTAAAAATTTCTGTAACATAATCAGCTTTTGGTTGGCCATAGCCCGAACCTAGCATTCCATCCCAAATAGAAACGCAATCGTCAACCGTTCCTCGTCTATTATACAATCGATTTGACTGCACAGTGATCTCAATGGTCACTGTTCTGGCTGTTCCAACACGTTGAGGCGTTTCATTTTTTTTCAATAATGGGTCCATAGTTTATTGTTTTAAATTAATTAATAATAGCATCCATAACCTTAAAATTGGCCATGTACAGAATAGGGCTGTGGCAAAAAATATAGAATACTTCTATACCGCAAATTTTTAGAAGAGAGTATGCAGTATTGGTAATGATTAAACTTAAATATACAAAAATTTTAAATATCTTTTTATTTGAACAGTCCGATTGTTCATAAAATTTTCGGCAATATGACGCAAGTCATAGGTCATTTTAGCTTTGATGCCGAACTTTACACAAATCTTAGCTATGACCTTAGCGGTTTTGATATCACTATTTCTGATTCTGGTGATCTATTTGCTGATCGCCCCGATTCATCTCTACGTCGATACTCAAAACAACAGCTATTTTATTCAGCAAAAAGGTATTGTAAAAGCAAGTTTTGAAACTGATAAAGAAGAGATATTCAAACTAAAGATGAAAGTGCTGTTCTTTAAATTCTTTATCTATCCTTTAAAAAAATCTGCACCAAAAAAGTTTAAAAAGAAAGACCAGTTGGTGCCGTCGAAGAAACAAAAACAAGGCTTCGGATTTAAAAAAGGACTACGTCTGATAAAAACCTTTAAGGTGAAAACCTTATTACTGAATATTGACACCGGAGATTGCATAAAGAATGCCAAACTGTATCCTGTATTCGCCCTGTTGAATTATAAATATGGCGGATTTAACATCAATTTTGATGGACACAACAGATTGGTCTTGCATATGCAAAACAGGCCGATCAGTATTATTAAATCATTTATTAACCCTTAAAATAAACCATATGGATTTACATTTTCAAGAATTACTTAACCAGATCACAGACTTCATTAAGGCAGAAGCAAAAACTGAAACTGTGGTGGGGGAACAATTTGAATTAGGAGAATTTAAATGTGTTCCAGTTATTAAGGTAGGTATGGGATTTGGCTCTGGCGGAGGCGAAGGCATGGAAGCCAAAGTTAAAAAAGAAGGTATGGGTGCCGGCGCAGGTATAGGTATTGAACCTATTGGATTCCTGGTCACAAAGGAAGAGGAAATTTCTTTCCTTGAAGCCGGTAAAACACATGGCTTAGCAGCAGCCTTTGAAAAAGTTCCTGATCTTATCGAAAAGATTTATGACAAACGTTCTAAAAAGGAAGAAATGCCTGCTTAGAACAAAAGCATTGACCTAGAACTTATTAGCTTAGGGTGGCAAGGCTGAACGGATGATATTCAAATAGATTCTGTTCGGTCTTGCCTTTTAATGTATTAGGATTTAAGAGAATTTTAAGGCAGGCCTATTTGCCAATTTAATATCTTGTAGCTATGAATGTTCTAAAAAGCTGTTTCATCCTTTTTTTAATTCCATACCTAGGATTATGCCAATATGCCGAATACGAATGGGAAGACAGGGACCGTTGGATGCCGGTTGACCGCATCTTTAAACTGGTTGGTATTGAGCGGGGAAGTATGGTGGCCGATATTGGTTGTCATGAAGGCTATTTGAGTATTCATCTGGCTAATCGTGTTGGCAACAGTGGCAAAGTTTATGCTGTTGATGTTCGTTCTGACCGCTTGGATTTACTCAAAGGCCATATAGAAGATCGTGAAATTAGTAATGTCAAGGTTATTCAAGGTGATTACGATGATCCGAAACTTCCAAAAGGGAAACTTGATGTTGTTATTATCATGGATACTTATCATGAGATGACCGACTATGAAAAAATATTAGAACATGTTCATAAGGCTTTAAAACCGGGAGGGAAGCTTTTGATTTTGGAAAAGCTTAAAAAAAGGGCCCGAAATGGTTCCCGAAGTGAACAGGTCGATGCACATACTTTAGCTCCAAAATATGTGAAAAGGGAAATGAAGGCGGCTCAATTTAAAATCATCGAAGAGGTTGATGATCTTGGCTATTGGGAAGAAGATTCAGATAAGCCCATGTGGTTATTGGTCGGTCAGAAGCCCAAAGACTCAAAATGGGTTAAAGGAAAGATATGAAGGCACAGATCAATAGGCGAGAAGTTATACAACTTATAGGATGTGCATCGGCAGCAAGCCTGATCATGCCGTCCTTATTAGCATTCAAAACAGATGGTATCATGAAACGAATAATTCCAAGTTCGGGTGAAAAACTTCCAGTGGTTGGGTTAGGCACCTGGCAAACCTTTGATGTTGGGGATAATGAAAACCATCGTAAATTATTGGAAGAAGTTCTTCTGCGCATGCGTGAATTGGGTGGCGCTATGATCGATAGTTCGCCTATGTATGGCAGTTCGGAACGTGTTGTTGGTGATCTTTGTAAAAAGCTCAATGTAAGTGAAGATTTCTTCTATGCTACGAAGGTATGGACCTCGGGAAAACAAGCTGGAATAGATCAGATGGAGATTTCGATGAAAAAAATGAAACGCGAGGTCATGGACCTGATGCAGATCCATAATCTTGTGGACTGGGAAACACATAGTAAAACCTTAAAAGCCTGGAAAGAATCAGGCAAAATACGGTATTGGGGATTAACCCATTATACCAATGCCTCTCATGAAATTCTTGAGCAATTGATAAACAATGAAAAACCCGATTTTGTGCAGTTCAATTATTCGATCAATGAACGTCATGCTGAAGAGCGTTTATTGGATACCGCTAAAGATCATGGTGTAGCCGTGATCATTAATCGGCCATATGACGGGGGAAATTTATTCAGAAAGATAAGAGGCAAGGAGTTGCCCAATTGGGCTTCGGAGATCGACATAAATAGTTGGGGGCAGTATTTCCTGAAATATATTCTGGGCCATAAGGCCGTAAACTGTGTCATTCCCGGAACCTCAAAAGCCAGGCATGTCATCGATAATATGGGTGCCGGTTATGGGCGATTACCGGATCCTTCCGAACGACAAAAAATGTTGAAATACCTGCAAGGTCTATAAAAAAACGTCTGAACCCTAAGACTCAGACGCTTTAAATATTTAGAATTGGGGAATGTTAATCATCAAAGGAAATCGCATCATCGGATTCCATTAAAGCAAAGAACTTATTGATATTTGGAAGAATCACTATACGTGTTCGTCTGTTCTTAGCTCGGTTATCTCTCGAATCGTTGGCAACGAGTGGCTGATAGCTAGAACGCCCTGAAGCGATCAATTTTTCAGGTGCTACGCCGAATTCATTCTGCAGTTTTCTAACCACTGATGTCGCACGTAAAACGGACAAGTCCCAATTATCTTTGACTATCGCATTATTGATCGTTCTTGAGTCGGTATGCCCCTCTACCATCACGTCAATGCTTGGTTCAGAATTGATGACATCAGCTAATTTTTGTAGCAATGTATTAGCTTTTGAGCTCACTTTATAACTTGCTGTATTGAACAGCATTTTGTCAGAAATTGAGATCATTACTACGGTCTTATCGATATTGATAGCAATATCGTCATCCTCGTTGAATTCAGAAGTATCAATCGTTTTTTGGAGGTTGTATGCTACTGCCAGATTCATTGAATCTTTTAAGGTTGTGGCCTGGCTTAATTCATCCTGATCGACCTTTGTTAAAGTTGCACGCATGCGTTCTTTGGTTGCGTTAGAGATCACGGCAACATCACTGACGGTCTCCAATTTTGAATCGTTTTCTTCTTTTAATTCTGAATTAATGGAAGACAGTGAATTGATCTTAGAATTATATTCATCGACACGATTTTGAATGACGACGAACTTGGCCTCGAGATCTTCCTTTTCGACTTTGGTTTTGGTTAATTCGCTTTTAATTTGTCCGTTTTCATGTTCCAGTGCCAAATATTTCTTTTTTGACACACATGAGGTAATTACTGTTGCAGATACGAATAGGATCGCTAATTTTTTCATGTTGTTAAGATTGTTGTTAAACTGATAGATTTATATTTATAAGCTATCTACGGCTATCAGGACGATTTGGACGTCGAAAAGTCGATTTTTCGATGAAAGTTATGAACAAGAAAGCGTTGATAAGTTTGAGTATTTGCGTAGCCGTACTTAGATTATAAAACAGATAAATATTTCCATTATGCTATCAAGCCTGGAATATAAGTAACTATTTAAATGGATTATGCTTTAATTATACTTCCTCCAGCTCGTACCCTGTGTACATGGACAATCACTGATACCTTGCAAGAAGTCCAGCCCTATCGTGACCATATGTGTTCCGGAATTATAACCCGAGAGGTCATTCATCGTGAGCTGATATGAATAAGCCAGGTACAGCCTGTTCTTCATGATCCCGGCCATTGGACCAATGTTCAGTGGTTTTAAAAACTGGTCATTCAGAAAGCGGTAGGAAGCACCTATCCAATAATAATCGCCATCCTTATTAAAGGTACGGACCTTGAAATTTAAATCGGTACTTGAGCGTTTGTCACTGTTGAACAATTGGTAAAAGATCGATGGTTCAAATTCTACATATTTATCTTTGCTTGATAATACAAGTCCGGTGTATACCTGATAATTAAGAAGTTTGCTCGGTTCCGGCCCTAAAAATCCATCATCCTTCTTTTCCAGGAGGTTATTGGCGTTAAAACTGAAATAAAATATTTTATAACGAAAAAGCACACCGGCATCAAAATTATGATTGGTGACCGATCTATCATCCGTTATACTTGGATCATTAATTGGTATGCCTTCCCCGGTTTCAAAGTCCTCGATGGCAATTCTAAAGCTGTTTACATTGTATGATATTCCGAAGGACAAATAATTCTTCGATTTATAGTCTAAAATCAAATGATGAGCAAAAGAAAATTTCATTCCCTTTTGACGTGTATTACCATTTCTGTCATTGTATAAAGATACACCAACTCCGGAGCGATTGGAGATCCTAAAATCTGCGTACAGCGATTGATTGTCGGGCGCATTCTTGATCCCAACCCATTGCGTAAGCCCGTTTGCTCTCAATTTAAAATTGTCACCAATTCCGGCATATGTTGGAGAAATAACAAAATCATTATCGGCCAAATATTGAGTAAATACAGGTAGATTCAATTCTTGCCCATAGCTGAATGCGATCGCTAATAAGAGAATATATCGTATAATATTTTTCATTTTTCTATTTGTTTTAACGCGCAATACCATTACCTGTAGAGCGTGAAATGTCCAACATAATCTTTATCCAATAGGGTGCTATTGAGCCTCACCACATACCAATAATCTCCGGTAGGGAGTTCGGTTCCATTATATAAACCATCCCAATATTCACCCTCACGATAGGTGGCTACTTTTCGTCCATAACGATCAAAAATATCGAAGGTAAGGTCAGGAAAGTCCTCTGTACATTCAGGTCCCCATTCATCTCTTATACCGTCACCGTTCGGAGTGAAAAAATTAGGAATACAAATGTCGGTTATGTCAACTTCAATTTCGGCGATAGCCTGACATCCACTGCTGTCGGTCACAACAACGACATAGGTTCCGGTTTCTGTAACAAAGAAAATATTGGTCTCACCATAGTCTTCGTCATTGAGCGTGTAATAATATACTCCTGTACCTCCGGATGCGATTGCAATAATCTCGCTTGGATCATCGCCTTGATTCAATACAAGAGAAATCGGATCGGAAAAATCTTCTATGACGAATAGCTCAGTGGTTTGAATACAGCCGTTGGTGTGTCGTACATCGATATAGTGATCGGTGCCCGGGGCCACATCAGTAAAGACATTACTTGCCTGGTATGGGCCTCCATCTAAAGAATAATCTAAATCTGAAGGATCACTATTGCTGTCATCCACGATCACAGTTACGGTGTTCCCAGTACTATTATTTTCGCAGATATATTCTATTTCAACGGTTGGATCGATTTGAACCGATTCAGGGAATGAAATATTCCATTGTGATTCACATCCCAGGGCGTCACGAACAAAAACAATATGGTCGCCACCGTTTAAACCGGTGAATTCAAATTCTGTTTGTGTTGGCCCACCTGTCGTATAGGCACCTTCATAATCATCTAAACTCACACTATATGGTAAGGATCCGCCAGAAATATCAATACTGAACTCGCCATCACCATCACCTGCACAAGTTTCTTCAAGGATAGAATCAGCAACAATAGTCAAAATTACAGGTGGAGGATCGGTTACTGTAATTTGGAAGATCTCGTAACATCCTAACACGTCCTGAACGATAACATCGTAGGTGCCAGGTGCTAAGTTCTCGAATATATTGGTCTCAAAAAACTGATCCAATTGTGGCGATATCGCGTATTTGATAATTCCTGTTCCGCCTGAAGCCAGAATCTCTAAAACACCATTATTATCACCACTACAAATAACGTTGGTCACATTGTAATCTACTGTTAATGGCGCCGAGGGTTCGGTAATTGTAATCGGTGCTGTTGCTGTGTCACAATCACCACTTTCAACATAAACAACATAGGTTCCTGCTACGAGTTCTGTAAATACTCCTGGCGTATTTTGAGTAGCATTTATCGTATTTCCAAGGGTGTCCTGCAATGTATATACATAATCGCCTAAGCCGCCTTCGGCAGTTGCCACTATGGTTCCTGTATTATCTCCATTACAGTTAATTGTTGGATTGGTCGATTCCAGGTTGATCACTAATTCCGGAAGCGGATCGATGGTGATCTCATTAGATACATTCGCAATACATCCATTGGCATCTCTAACATAATATACATAAGTGCCTGCTGAAACTGAAAATGTAACCGATGATGCAAATGAACCTAAAATGGTTGAAAACGCACTATCAGTACTATAATCATAAGGCCCTGAACCACCAATAGCCGATAAAGTCAGTGTAGAATCAACCAAACAGCTTTGTGTTGAAGTCGTAACCAGGTCCGCTTCTACCGGACTAGGCTGGTCTATAACTATATCAACAGAGGTCAGGATACAATTTAGGCCATCGGAAATTGTAACCGAATAAGTACCCGCTCCAAGGTCGCCGAAAACATTTGAAGTTTGTGGACCAGAGGTATTAGGTGTTGTAATAATCTATTTAATGTATAGGTATAATTCGCGCCTTGACCTCCTGTCACATTGGTAACGGTTATTGAAGCATTCTGATCTCCAAAACAAGCCAATAGTGTTGTATTCGGTGTAAAAGTGGCATCAATTGGAATAGGCTCGGTTAACGTAACATCTACTGATACTATACAGCCTTGAGCATCTCTTACATTGACCGTGTAATCACCTGCCGACAAATCGGTAAAGGTATTGTTTGACGAGTAGGCAACAAAGGCATCACCCGTCAGTTCATATTCATAATCGCCCCAGCCGCCATTGGCAGTTGCGGTAATTGTTCCTATATTATTGTCACAGCTAACGTTCGATGTTTCTGAAGCAACGAGCGTAAGATCTTCAGCCGGAGAAGCAATAATAACCGCTGATGATGCTGAACAGAAGGGGAATTGAGTTTCTGTGATCACAACAGTGAAACTTCCACCTGGCATTCCTGAAACAATTTCAGGATTAGTTGATGTATTCGCATTCACTACACCGAAAAGAGATGTTCCCAAACTATCAAAGACTTCATAGGTATAGGCACCTGTATATCCTGAAACATCCATCTCGAATGACCCTGAATTGTCCCCAAAACAGGTCAATCCGGACGGTGTAGTTGTAATGTTTGGCAGGATCGCCTCATTCAATGAAATAGTTACCTCTTCGGTACATGTAGTCACCGAATCAGTAATTGTTATTGTATAAATTCCGGAAGGTACACCCGAAAAGACGTTTCCTGTTAAGGTAATCGATGCCGGATTCGGACTGATGCTATAAGTATAGGATCCGGAACCACCACCAGATGTTACTGTGATCACACCATCATCATCATTACAGCTTGGTAAGGCTGTAACTTCTGAGGTAATTTCTAAAGGCGCCGGAATATCAACTGTTACCAGATTACCACAGCCATTGGCATCTTGAATTTCAATGGTATGAGTTCCGGAGAATAAATTTGATAAAGTAAACGGTGCTGTAAGCGTTTGAAATGCTCCGCCATTTATACTATAGCTATATGGCGGAATACCTGACGTATCTAAAGTGACATCAATTTCAAAATCTCCTTCAGCAATAGAGCAAATAGCGTTTGCCGATGCTGAGATCATTGGAATTGGGTCCATCGGTAAAACGACAACCGGACTGGAAATAATACAACCATATGCATCCATCACATGGACGTAATAATTCCCGGCATCTAAATTGAATGTGCTCGCCGATCCCCAGGCTGCATCTGTCGGCAATGGTGCAGCAGGCGTTGTTGTAACCTGATATAAATAAGGTGCAGTACCATCTTGTCCAACAGCACTTATCTGGCCTGAGTTCGCGAAACAATTAGCATTTTGATCTACAGATACAGAAAGGTTCAATAGATTGACTGATTCAGTGATATTGAAAGGCGCAGTTACAATGCCACAACCTGCATTTGGCCCTGAGGTTTCAGTAATTAATACAAAATAATTACCTGAAGCCAAAGGCCCAAGATCGGTAACGGTCAATGAACCACCTGCAGGAACCAGGCCGGAGCCACTTATTCCAGTTGAGGCTAATGATAATGAATCGAATATTTCGTAATCGATATTTGTTCCTACACCATAAATACTGTTGACCGTAAAGGACACATTTCCATCGGCACTGCCGGTACAACTTATATTGTTTGAACCAACCGCACTCAATGTTAAGGTTGAATTTGTTGGTATGGGTGTTGTTGCCGGTTCATAATAACTACAATTTGTAGAGGCATCATATATGATAAATGTATATGTTACACCGGCTGTAAGGCCCGTAAAAGTAGCATATTGAGCTCCTGGGAAATCCTCAGGGATCCATGATCCCGGTGGATTAGGATATACCGAGGCAGGACCCTGATAAATACTAAACCAAAATGGACCGGAACTCGGTAGGGTTGATCCAACACTTACTACGGCTTCTCCGCCAACAAGACAATCTATGGTAGATGTTATGGTAATATCAAGATCGGTAGGTGGTGAGGCCACCAATACATTTTGTTCCAGTACAGTACAGCCATTGGCATCGACAACTGTGATTTCATATACTCCGAAATTAAGCCCTCCAAAACTTGATGAAGTCGATCCTGTAGCATTGAATTCTGAATTCGAATAGCCATTGGATCCTGTAACATAATAGGTATAAGGGGCAGTACCTCCGGTAACACTATCAATAATAATGGATCCAAGGGTAACGCCACTGGCATCACAACTCATATCGATGGTAGAATAATTAACTACTAATGGATCCGGCTCACCAATGGTAATCGTTTCGGTGGCTGTACAGGAATTACTGTCTGTAATTGTAATTGTATACATTCCAGCAGGTAGACCGGCTGTTTGAGTGCCATAATCTGTAGCTGTTGTGTCATTAAATACGTTGATTGTGAATGGCGGTGTTCCAACTGATGTATCAATGGTTATATCGATGGCACCATTTAAATCACCATTACATAATATGGGCTGTGATTGAACCACTAAGCTCAAAGCCGGAGGTGAAAGTGGTTCGATAGTTATGATGTTAGATTCTTCCGGACATCCGTTCGCATCTGTTACCTGGAACTGGTAAGTTCCTGCTGCAGCTGCGGTGTAAGTGAAGGTCGGACCGGTAGATCCCAGCGCTGTATAAGCACCACCATTTATTGACACGGCGTATGTGAATGGCGCAATTCCCGTAATTGTTCCGGTTATAATTGCGTCCGGTGAAGCCGTACAATTCAGGTCTTGCGTTAAAACAACATTCACTGATGGTTTTGGTATTGGGTCAACTGTATAAGATTCTACATATTCACAGTCATTTTCATCTCTTACTTGAAACGTATATGTATCCGGGATTAATCCGGAAAATACATTCGATGTTTGGTAAGGCGTTGCTGCAAAGGCAGGAGCAATGATTTGATACTCCAAAGTTCCTGTGCCACCGGTTACGCCTGTTATTGTAATTGTGGTTGTATTCGACGGACAGGTAACCGGAGTATGATCAAAAGTCATATCGGTTGGAGGATCTAAAGCATCAATTGTGATATCATTTGTTATCAAGGTACAATCATTCGCATCTTGAATTGTAATCGTATAGGTTCCGGTAGTCAATCCTGTAAAGGTGTTACTCGCCTGGAAATTCACGCCATCAATACTATAACTATAGGGTGGTGTTCCGCCTGAGACTGCTGTAACAGTAATTGTTCCGGTGCTGGTACATGTATATGGAGCAGATAAAGTAGCGGTACCTGCAATGGCATCTACCTCAATGATCGTTATGGTTTGAGGATTGGTGACACATACAGATGAACCGACTGAATACTGGACGACCACATCATAATCTCCCGCATCCAGTCCTGTAAATACATTAGAATTGAAAAATGTCACTCCACCGTCTATACTGTACTCTAAACTGTTTCCGTTTGCATTGGTTACATTGATGGTAATGGTACCATCGGAAGATCCAAAACAATCGATGTCAGTTTTGCTAATGTTGAAATCTGGTTCGGGAACAATATCGACAGTTAGGGTAGTGCTTGCACTACAGTTATTTGAATCAACGACTGTAATATCATAAACTCCAGGTCCTGTAACCGTATATTCCGGATTGGTTTGAAAATCGGTTGTACTGTTTATATAATAAAAGTATGGAGGTGTTCCGCCTTCGGCATAAATGGTGATCTCACCATCAGTACAGGTCAACGGTGTTGTTAATGCTGCCGTAACTGTCAATAAAGGCGGTTCTATTATTGTGATTTCTTCTGAATGGGTACAACCGTCTTCAGTTTCAACCAAGGCCGTATAAGTTCCCGGATTTAAATTAGCAAAAGTATAATTGTTCTCGGTAATCGGTCCAACGGCATTCACCAGGGTCGCTCCTTCATAAATAGAGAAAAAATATTGTGGTTCAACATCATTTGCAGCTAAATGGATACTTCCTTTTTCGCCATGACAAATGGGTTGGGTAACAATGGAAGAAACCGTAAAGTCTCGCGCTCTGATCTGAACATCAGGAACAGTAAATACACAAGGATTTGTAGGTACACCTATTTGTCTGATGTATACTGTATAAGTTCCCGGTGTGGCTATAGAAAACACATTGGATGTTTGCCAGTTCACATTATCCAGGCTGTATTCATAACCCGATGGTACATCATTGACCGTAATACTCCCCGGTGTTGTACAAATTATATCTTCGGTTGTCACCGATGGGCTTAATAAGTTGGTATAAACGTTAAAATAAAACTGTTCGAAACAACCGCCTTCATAGTTGATTGTCAATCGGAATTGTCCCGCGGTGTCCGCGATATAGTTTGGCCCTGTTTGTACCTGATTCCACGTACATGTTGCATCTTCATTCGCACAATCGGGATCAGCCACAGGAGGACAACTGGTTTCATCCAGCTGTTCCCAGACCATAGAGGTTACTCCGGCAATATTAGTTTGAATATCCCTTGAATCATTCGCCCCGCATAAAAATATATTGGGCAATAATTTTCCATCATTAGGGCAGGTCACCACTTCGTCGGCATAGGGGATGACCGGATTAGTCGTGTTTCCTCCAAATAAGGTGACGTTAAATTGTTGGACTATGGATTGACAAGGGAAAGGTGCTGTATTAAATACATAATATGTCCCTGTTGCTGTCACTGTAATGGTCTGTGTAGTACCAATGACCGGAGTTCCGGTTGGACTTGTTGACCATGAATAGGAATCATACCCATCGGCAGCTGTGAGTTCAATGCTATCCCCACACAATACGATCTCTTCAACAATTGTACAATCATCAAGGTCGACCAGGAAATTGGTGGCCTGAGGCGTTAATAAACATCCTGTGTTACTGTTGACACTTGGGTCATCGGTGATAACGAAATCAGGGTTAATGGTACCTTCGTAGGTCGCAAAAGCTTGATTGAGGATTAAGTTGTCACAGGAATCAGCCAGTTCGCTACAGAATTCTACGGTGCGTACTTCAATTCGAATTTCGTAAACCGGATCATTTATTTCTACCAGCGAATCATCGATATCAAAAATAAGTTCCCGTGTTACCGGATCATAACTTGCAACAGTTACACCGGCAGGCAGGACCAGATCGGTAGGGTGGTTATAAACGATATTTATAGGGAGGATATCTCTGATCTGAAAATTCCTGGCGTCATCATTCCCGGTATTTTGAAACCCAATGATATAGTTTAAAGGTTGGTCCAGGCCAATGGTCTGACCACCAATATCATTACCAAGATCATCTTCAACTATTTTTGTCAGTACAATATTTGGTGCGATAATTTCGATCGCGAATGCACTGAAATAGTAATAATAAATATCCAGGTTAGATCCCAGGCTTATTGAGGCAGAGGTTGCTCCATTTGGAATCAAACTATTTCCCGGATTTGGTATATTGATAATTCCGGCATCAAAACCTAAAGTATTCGAACTGCTTGGGTTACGCTGCATAAAAAGTTCAGGCGTATTGGTTGCCGGATCAATTATAGAAACCGAACTGTTAAAGAAATTATCACCTTCCCGAATTATAGTCCCGGCATTATTGGTTGCGTCGATTGTTGTACCGTTAAGTTGCAGGTAATCACCAAAATAACTTTGGTCACCTTCAATCGTACTAAAGGCAAAATTTGCTCTTACCGGCCCAACAGGAATCGTTGTAAAGCCCGAAACCGGAAAAGTTTCATTGATGGAACTTGTAATTTTCGTGATCCCGTCAAATGAGGTAATGTATTTCGCGGGCAGAAGCGGGTCTTCATAAATAACAAAAAGCGACCAACCTGCCGAAAGCCCTTCGGCATTAGGTTTGGGCCCCACTAAAGAAGAGATATTGGCTACCGCGTAAGTGCCCTCAGGATTCGCCAATGCGGTAAGCATATCAGTAACATCATGATAATAGACATAGGTATTGGACTGACTATTATCTGCAGCATTTTGAAAATAGACTTCCGTTCCGGTAATATCGGTATAGGTTCCTCCAGGCGTTTTGAATTTAATATCTGAAATTGGGTCAGCACCATTGACAACCGCACTCCAATACAGTCCAGCATAAACGATCTGATAACAACTTTCATCACTCGGTATATCTAAGTCAGCACTACTCGAATTAAAAGTTGATGGGTCGCCATCAATATCAACAAATACTGCGGCATCTATCCCATCATTCGTACCTGTCCCATTATAGGGATCGGTTGGGTGCAAACCAACATTACTGTTACCAATTAATAGCATGTCTCCCTTTATCGCTTCATCATATCGCGGTGAAAAGGGGACAAGATTTTGTGCATTTGTATAAAGGCCTAGCATCAAAAACGATACTATGAATGCAATTTTAGAAAAAGTAGGTTTTCTCATGGTACTTAATTTTTTTTCCATTTTCTCAAAGGGCACTGTTGAAAATGGAGGAGGGGCCTTTTTTAATTCTCTATTTTAACGATTGACATTTTTTCATTATATGGTCTGCTTCCTTTGGATTTCAATCCTTCATTTGCAGCCGCTTCAATACTATCGAACTTCTGATAGTAGATGTAATATTTACTGGTGTTGACATCATAGAAGAAATCAATATCTTTTCGTCCTGATGCAACAACTTTCCTCACAAATTCATTTCGTTTTTGTACATCACTATGTACTGCGAGGATGAGGTAATACCCATTTTCAACATTGGTGACATTCTTGAGGATCTGGATATTACTGCTTTGCTCTTCACCGAAATCAAAATCTTCAGCTTTTAATGGCACGTTGCTGAAATCGGTGGTATTTCTAATATTTTCTAAGGCCGCTCTGTCTTGTAAATAGCGCTCATTTTCATTATCAAAAGCAGCTCGTTTAATCCTACGGTTACGTTCAAATTCGGTAGCGACTCTAATTTGTTCCAGTCTCAATTTTAAATTGGCCCTGGCCTCGATGGCTTGTATTTGTTCAGACTTTAAACGGGCAAGTGTATTTCTGTAATGCAGGTAAACCTCATCAAGTACGATCGTGTCTGCTTCGAATTTTTCTTCATATAAGTTTTCTAATGCCTTGATTTCTTCATTGCGTTTTTCAATAACAGCATCCAGGTCAGACATTATAGCCTCCAAGGCCCTATTCTCGGCTTCTATACTTTTAAACGGCTTAGGTTCTACAACAATGCCTTGGTCACTTAGGTCATTTTCTTCCTTCAGATCCTTTAGATCCTTGTCTTTTGTCTCTACGATATCATCAAATTTTTTCAATAATTCGCTTTGAGTTGCTTTTGAAACCTCTGCTTCCTGAGTTAAGGCATACATCGATTTGCCCAGCACGTCTTTAGGATTCGTAATACGTTCTTCATTGGCCTTTTGTTCTGCTAAGAGTTTGGCTTCAGCATCAGCTTTTTCCTTGGCCTTTTGTTCGGCTAATACTATTGCCTTGGCTTCGGCCTCTTCTTTCGCTTTTTGTTCAGCTAATAATTTAGCCTTGGCCTCAGCTTCTTCTTTTGCTTTTTGCTCGGCTAATAATTTTGCCTTGGCTTCAGCTTCTTCTCTTGCTTTTTGTTCAGCCAATAATTTAGCTTTGGCCTCAGCGTCTTCCTTCGCTTTTTGTTGGGCTGCTAATCTTGCTTTGGCTTCAGCCTCCGCTTTAGTCTTTTGTTCAGCGACTAATTTGGCTTTGGCTTCGGCTTCTTCCTGAGCTTTCTGTTCTGCCAAGAGTTTAGCTTCAGCCTCTTCCTGAGCTTTCTGTTCTGCCAACAGTTTAGCTTCAGCCTCTTCCTGAGCTTTTTGTTCGGCCAGCAATGCAGCTTTAGCTTCGGCTTCCGCCTTAGCTTTTTGCTCAGCTAATTGATTAGCTTCGGCTTCCGCTTTTCTTTCAGCGGCCAATTGACGTTTTGCTTCGATCTCCTCTTTTGATAATTTTAATGGAGCCGGACGCTTTTTACGATCGGTTGAGATCAGTCCTACGATCTCATCATCACTGCCGTAATAATAATTTTTTTGATTTATGAATCGATAAGCCAATGTAATGTCATGAGAAGGGCCAAATTCACTGAGGTCGCCCATTGCTTTTTCGAAATTATACTCAATTGCGATCTCTTTAGTAATATTCATTCCAAGTCCGGCCGATGTTCCGTAAAAGGTATTATAACCAACTTGAGCCCAAATGCCTTTAGGTACGGTTAGCATCACTTGTCCCGATAGAATGGTGTCATCTTTTCTGAATTCCGACTTTACTAAACCTGAAAATTTACTTTGATCGAAAAATCCTCTGCTATCCATATAGCCTGTATACATGAGATGGGCCTGAATACCTTGTTCAGTAATGCCCTGATAGATCGTTGAGGTGGTAAAATTATAGCTTACTAAATTATTCAGTGATACCCCAAAATCCAGAAATTCCAGGCCATAGTTGATTCCCGGACTCACAGAGAGCATTAGATATTCAGGGACATTTTGCAATGCCGGATCATCAAAATTAGTAATGATATTTCCTGAGGCAATTCCGCTTTTATAAGTCCCTACATTCATACCAAAAGTGAGATTGCTATCTCCAGTCAATCTCACGTTATATGCAAAATTCAAAACACCTCCGAAGGTCGTATAAACACCGTAATTTTGTTGGTAAACACCTAAACCGGCACCAATATTTTCACTAAACCTTCCGGAATAGCTTGCCAGGTAGGTGAGGGGGGCATCCTCAAATTGAACCCATTCTCTTTTATTGAAAATACTGACGTATTTGGATTGTTCTCTTACAAAACTAAAGGTTGGATTTATGGCATACCTGTTAAATGTTAATGAGTTTCTATTCGGTAGAACAACAGCAGACATACCATCCTCCTCCTGAGCAAAAAATGGCAGGACAAATCCGATATATAATATGATAACCATAAGCTTTGTTTTCATTTTACTTCACGATGGTTATTGAACCTTTTTTGGTTTCGTTATTCGCGGTTGTTATCACGTAATAATAGACCTGAAACATTCCAGATAAATTGAAATCGTTTTCCGGCCAGTTGTTTAAATAATTATTGGTACGCAGCACCACTTTGCCACGATGATTCATGATCATCACGTCGGTATTGGTACCATTCACATATTGTGTTGGTATGACCCAGGTATCATTGATATTATCACCATTTGGGCTTATTATATTGGGAATATTATCAACCTCGGGGAAAGGATCAATGGGTTCCCTTATTTCAAATTCAAAATCTCTTGATCCGGTACATCCCGATGTTTCGGTGATTACCACTCTGTACAAACCAAATTCGGTCGCCTCGAAATTATCTTCTGTAACACCTTCGATAAGAATATCGTTCAAATACCATTCAAAAACAGGACTATTTGCTGTTGTTGTGACTTCAATCCATAAGCTTTCTCCTTCTTCCATGGTATTGATCTCGTCAACATTGATAGAAGCATCGAAAAGCACAGTTTGTAATGCTATAGTTCCCGTGGCGGAGCAATCACCAAGATCGACCTGTACGGAATAGTTACCTGAAGCGTTGGTTTGATAGGACTGGCCTGTCTCATCCGGGATTTCGACACCATCTTTGAACCACTGGTAGCTTAAACCACCAATAGTTGTTAAGGTGGTGAATCCCTGACTCGGACAAAACGGATTACCTAAACTCGATGAAATACCTGCATCTGCTTCTCCTGAAGCAACCTCCGAAACCGTTACACGGTTAGAAAATGAATTTGAGGTACAACTTCCATAATTAGTTTCTACAAAATAGGTGCCTTCTTCTGTAACTTCCAAGGTCTGGCCTTCGGCAATAAAAACAGAGGTCGTTGGCCCGGTTTCCTTATACCAATTAAAGCTAAGTTCAGGATAATTGAGCGGAGAATCGTTTGGTGGCGTTCCCGGGTTATCGATAGATAAGAGATAACTTCCACCAAGGCAAAAAGCGGCAGTCGAGATCAGATTATTTATGGTAAAGGGCGAATCCTGAGGTTTATAATAAGCGGCAAATGTTGCCGAAGCTGTACTTGTAGCTGCCGGAGCACTGCTTGTAATACGAATGCGATAATTTTCTCCAGCCGTAGACGCTGGCAACGAAAAGTCAAGTGTCGCCGGTGACACAGTTACTGCACCGGGATTTGAGCTGTAAATAACAGTGGAATTTGAAAAATCACCTTCAGGATCGGATAATTCAATACTGAATTGATTGGAAGATTCTAATGCAGTTTCCGGACTAAAAACAAAGGTGGTAGTATAGGTGTTGAATGATTCATTGGCACAGGCCTGGCTAAAGCCTAAATTTGGTGTGCCGATCACAATTTGGGCATGCAACCTTTCCTGGGAGACGAGAACAATTAAGGAAAGTCCTATAATTAGGTTATATGCGAAATTTTTTGGGGTCATTAAGTTTAGGGTTGTAAAGTTTTATCCTATAAGCACAGATTTTTTATTTTTTATTATCCCTTCATTACTGTCGTTGTTGTTTAATTAGAAGGCATTATCTTAAAGGGCTTAAATGGATTAACTAATTAGAGTTCTATCTTTAATCATCACTTGAGGCGATGATCCTGTTAATTCGTAGCCTGAAATCCGGGCGTTTTTCATCAGTGATATCGATGAAGGTTTCAGTATCCGGACCTTTGGAATATACATTATTGAATGCTCTGCTGCCATACCAACTCTCGAGATCGTCATTATTGACAATACCTTCTCTGAAGATATTCCCATTGCAATTATTAAAATAGGTTCTTGTAAATTTTAGCTTGCTCAAATTCTTATCATTGATCACAATTTCCTTATCGAAAATAACGGCCGGGTTAAAGCCGGAGATGACACTTTTATCAATGGCAAACGAAGCATTATCTCCAATAAAGATCGCTTCATTAACCAGTCCGATTTTGATATCGGAATTTAAGTTATCGCTGATATTGATCAAGGTTAAATTTTCGGCTTCAACCGAGGTTTGCAGTTTTGAGAAATCAGTATTCTCCCTATCATTATAGGCCAAAATCTTCATACTTCTTGCTTTTGCCGCACCTGATACATAAGGCGATCGAATAGCCAGTGAATTATTCATTTTGCATCGTGCACCAAAATTAAATTCATAATCATTGATACTTGATCTAAAGGAGACCAACTTGTCCAGGAAGAGATTTCCACCAAGTATTCCAAATGAATTTCCTTCGCAATAGCTCACCATGATATTCTGAATGACCGTTTTATAACCTACACCAGCAAGGGTAAGTCCATTGAAATAGCCATAATCTCGTGTTCGTTTTCCAGCAAACTCAATTCTTACAAAATTTAAAATCCCTGAATCACTATCGGGGTTATCACCGCCATAGTTAAGATTATTTGCGTCTGATGGACGTAATCCAAAATTTATTGCTGACTTATTGCCAAATATACTGGTTGGGGCATCTCCAAGGATGAATAAACCACCCCAGTCACCCGGTTTTTTAACGCTTCTGCTTGATGTAAAAACGATCGGGTCGGTTTGAGTACCTTCGGCAATGATCTTACAGCCTTTACCAATGGTCAGTGAACCCTTGGTTTTAAAATCACCTATGATCACTGTTCCCGGTTCAATCGTGAGCGTCGTACTGTCAGTTACGAACACATCGCCAAGCAGAAGGTATATCTCTTTCTTGCGTAATTTGGTATCGGAATTAATAGTACCGCTTAAGATTTGGGTAGGGGTTCCGTAATCTACTTTGCTAGGCTTAAATTCTGCCCAGGGGTTAAGCCAGTTATTGTAGCCTACTATCCCTTTTTCCTGCTGTGCTGGCAGATTAACACAGACGATTAGAATCAGAATAATAGTTCGCGTAATAGTTTTCATAAGCCGTTAATTTTATCGGTTTAGATTTAGGTATTCTAAATAACATGGCAACTTAGGTTTTTTACTTATGAAATGCAAATAATATCGATAAAATACACTTATTTGTATAATTAATCCTACAATTATTGAAAATTACTTATAAAAACTATAAAACAAATGCCATGTAATAGTGTTGAGTGTTTAAAAAGTGGCATAAAAAAAGCCTTAACAATTGTTAAGGCCAATGGCTTAAATGATTTGAATTAAGAGACTAATCCGTTCTAAAATCATTGTAGGTATGTAGGGATTTTAATGTTTCTTCATAAAAAATGATCGCTGCAATCAGATCTCTGGTATCAGAATATGGTAAAATCTTTCTCTGAAATTCAATTGTACTGTCAAAATAGTCGACTGATGCAACACGATTTTCCTTCAATGCTTTTACATTATCCTTAGTTACGGGAATTCCAAGGGATTCCATAGTTATACCAGGTTTGGTGGCAAAGGCGATATTAGGCAAAATATTTACAATAACTTTAATACGCTCACTATACAGTGTGAGTAGCTGTCCCTTTGACATATCATTCAGTTCATCATAGCTATGATATTTAGCGATGTTTACTTTTCCGGTAATGATATTGATAGGAGCATCCTTTTTTTGGGCAAAGCCAATGCTTGTCATAAGCAAAAATCCAAGGACAAATAGGGTAGTTTTTGTTTTCATTTTTGGGGTCTTTAATGAATCTAATAGTGACAAATCTATACAATTTATTGTGAAATCCAATTTTTTTTGCAAACTTTTTGTATTGATGAAATGCATATATCTTGGATAAACTACCGTTTTTAAAGACGAAATACAAGTTTTACCGATGAAATACTTTTTTGAATTTTTGCCAGACCAGGGCTATTAAAAGTCAGCTAATTCTTTAAAAAAGATGTAGCCAGAGTAGGTAAGAGGCCTATGATCAGACTTCTGTATTTTATCGATTCATCGATTTATTTTACCATTTTCAGCAGTTCATCGTGTATTTTGAACGTTGATACATGATATCATGAATTCCGGTCAATATCCTGCAATTTTGAGTGAATTATTAAATACTTCGCCCCATGAAGAATCTTATATTACTCTTAAGTTTTGCTTATTGTCTGAGCTCTTCGCTAACGATGCACGCTCAGGATACGACGATCAATTCAGATACTATTGAAAATTACCAGAAACGTAGTCCGATCTACGATTATGGAGAAACACAGCTCAGCAATACAACGACTATTCCTGATTATGAATCTAAAACCGAAAAGCTTAAAATTTCAGGTACGATCTATGAAAGTGACGGTGTAACCCCTGCCAAAGATGTGATCTTATATATTGAGCAGCCGGATGAACACGGTGATTTTGACCTGAGAAGGGCTAATGACAAGCGATATGTCCATCACAGAGGTTGGATCAAGACCGATGCCGATGGGAAATATACCTTTTACACCTTTATTCCGGGTAATGACCGACGATTCAATCAGTTGCAACAATTGTATCCTATTGTAAAAGCGCCATCAGGACCATCTTATGAATTGGCGAGTTTCCTTTTTGATGCAGATCCATTGCTGACAAAAGCCTGTCGTAAGAAAATCAATAAAAAGGATGATCCTTCACGAATTCTTACGCCAACGTTAAAGGACGGTCTGTTCGTAGTTCAAAAGGACATTGTATTGAATACGACATCCATGTCTACAAAATAAAATAGTTAATTCCCTGTTCGTGAATCATAAGAAGAGGACGTAGTGCCATCACGACTGCTATATTCCCAGGTGATCTTTGAGTAATTGAAAGCAACTTCCTCGATCAATTGAGCATCGGACGAATGTGTGTTTACACTACTTATTCTTACAGGTTCTAAAATCACCTTATAATAAGTACGGCCATTAGAGCCCACAATCTCTAATTCCAGTTTAGGAATAGTCATGCCCTTAGCACAAGCCTCCGCTAATTTGGGAGAAGATTTATCTACTTTTTTAATGATTATGAGATCTTGTAATTGCACCTTGCCACGATGACGGGTTGCGCCCGTAGGGGACTTTGATAGCTCCATGCTCATGCCCATACTCTCAATAACGATCCAATCCTTGTGATTGGCATCGGATGAATCTCCTTTAATATCACCAAGTTTAACATAACCACTCTGTGCGAAGGATAAACTCACACAGCTTAAGATCATAATTGCTAATAAAAGTACCGATTTGATTTTCATTTCGATTGGTTTTAAAGTTAATGAGT